>JALNZQ010000177.1:0-3943 GCA_023229165.1 Methanothrix sp. | reverse complement strand
AAATTCACAACTATTGGTAAAAGATTAGTTTCTTTTGCTGTTAGGAACGGTAAACGTAAGGGAGCAAATTCAATTAAATTATGGTCTCATAAAAAATTTAAAGCAAGAGATTTTTATTTAAAATGTGGTTTTGAAGAATTACCATATGATTACAGTGAAAGTTGTTATGTTTTTAAAAAGGTTTTAAAATGAAATTAGAATTACATTTAATACCTCAAACAAGTTATTATATGAATTTACGTAATCATTTAGGTAATAGATGGGGTATTCTTTCTAAAAAGATTCGAAGTGAACGAAATTATACTTGTGAAATTTGTGGTAAGCAAAAAGAACCGCAGAAAATGCATTTACATGAATTATGGTCTTTTGATGATAATCTATGTATACAAAAATTAATTGGTTTTGAATGTATTTGTTCAATATGTCACAGTATACATCATTGGGGGTTATCACAATTACAAGGTAAGAATATGATTTTTCTTACAAAATATGCTTGTGATATAAATGATTGTACAGAATATGAATGGAAACAATATATAGGAGAAGCATGGCAAGAATGGAATAGAAGATCAGAAATAAAATGGCGAATTGATTTTGGTGATATTGAAGGATATTTTAAATGAGTGTAAAAGATAGATTGGCAGTTATTACAGGTGAAGCAGTACCTATTAAAGATAATAACGAAAGATCAGAAATTATTATTCCTACTAAATATATATTGATTGAGGATGATAGATGTAAATTAGGTGATGGTACTAATACTATTTTATATAGGATAAAATCTTTAAAAGCTTTTGGCGATATACCTGCTAATACTATTCTATTAATGAAGTAAGAGCTTTTTATCAAGCAAATATTGATTTAAAAAGACCTAAAAAGACAATACTTTTTGATGGTCATTTGGTAAAAGTATATTCTCAAAGATATGAGTTATTTTTTACTAAAGGGATAATTTGTGTAAGTTGTGGAATTAAAGGAAAATATTTCTATTTAGAAAAAGCACCTGAAAGTATTGGGTATCATTTTGCATTTTTGCAGAGGGGCTTTTCTTTTTGGTTGACTTTATTTTGTTTTATAGTATAATCAGATATAACTTAAATAAGGAATGGTTATGAAAAAACAAAATAAGGGAAGGGGAAGGATTTCTCAGGAACTGTAACCGAAAGTGTTTTTCTCTATATTTAAAATATTTTTTTAAAATGTCTTAAAATTTTATTGCAGAATGTCTTAAAAATTAGTATATTATAAAAGAAGATTAAAAAATAACATTAATAAAGGAGTTAGTATGAAAAGCAAATTATTAGAAGAGATTAAGATGATTGCTAAGTTCTATCATGATTATGGTAGGTATCCCTCAACGCATTCTAATAACCACACAGAGAAACGATTTGGCAGGTCGCTTGATAATTTTAGAAGTGCTAAAAAAGGAAAGAATAGAATGGTATGGTGTCACGAATATGATGAACTTGCCAAGGAATTGAAATGTTCTACTATGTTTGATGGCGTGGATTATAAGCAGCATACACTTGATGATATTAATTCAATATGTAACTTTTATAAGTCGAATGGTAAATGTCCAAGTCCTTCAGCAAAGGAAATTGAAGAAAAAAAACTGGGCATTAAACTTTCTATATTAAAACGATCAATGCAAGGTAAAGGAAATCATAGATGGTATCCTGAATATAAACGATATGCTATTCAATTAAATTGTCCTGATATATTTCAGAATGTAGATTTCAAAGAAAAAACTTTGAATGATATAAAACAAATCGTTGAATTTTACCATAAAAATAAGAGATACCCAAAGCAACATTCTTCATCTATTGCTGAAAAATGTTTGGCTATTAAGTTGAATATTTTGCGATTGGCTAAAAAGGGGAAGGGTTCTCGTATTTGGTATCATGAGTATGATGATTTAGCTGAAAAGATAGGACATTCTGATATTTTTAATAATATTAGAGAAAGAATTAAATAATTAAAATTATATTGGAGATAGTTATGAGAAAAAATATTTATATTTTAAAGATGCTTCAACAGTTTTTCTGTAACTAACGATGTTTCAGGTCTTGAAAAGCTGATTTTTATGAACGGTGGTGAAGAATCTAAAAGATTAGGTAATTAGTTTAATATTTTAATTTATTTATATTTTTAATTTTTTAAAGGAGTTTGTTATGGTGTCAGTAGATCAGGTAGTGAGTATTGTTAAAACAGTAGCAACTGGATTAGGATATCCAGATATCGTTGTTAAAATCCCTAATAAGAAGGAAGAGAATGGGGGAAAGGGTATAAGTAATGTCAGCCCCATAGCACAGGTATCTGGAAGAACTTTCTTCAGAGATCCAAACAGTAGTTTATCCAAGGTTTCTGCAAAAGACCATGACAGGATCGTTAAAATGTTTAAACGTGGTAAAAGCACGAAGGATGTAATGGAAAAATTTTCTTATAGGAGACAGCAGCTTGCAGCTATTAAGGCTTGGATAACCATTGGAAAATATTGATAGAATCCACAGTTGCGTTTGATCAGCGTCTCCCTTATATTATCTTAAGGGGGACTTTTTTGTTTTGGATGTAGAATATGTTTGATATTACATTTTATTTTTGTTATATTAAAAGAATAAAAATGGAGGTTAAAAATGGTTAGAAGTACGAACGGTCGTTGACTTTTATGTTTAGTATAAAATAAGTTCACTTATTATATTATCCTATTTTATATAATAAGCTCATTTATATTTTTATAGATGGGCTTATTTATTTTTGTTGACTTTACAATTTTTTTATAGTATAATTAAGAAAAAGATGTTATAGAAATGGAGTTTGATATGAATTCTAAAGATGTAACTAAAGAATATAGAAATTCTAAAGGTGAACTTCATAGGGATAATGACATGCCTACGATTATAGATGCTAATGGTAATCAATTATGGTATCAAAATGGTAAACTTCATCGAGATAATGATATGCCTGCAATAATATGGTCTAGTGGTACTCAAGAATGGAGGAATTCTAAAGGTAAACGTCATCGAGATAATGACATGCCTGCGATTATATATGCTGAATAATGAATTAAAATAGTTTCCTTGTTAATGATTAGCCTTCGGTATTAATAACTATTGAAGGTTTTTTATTTTTACATGTTAGATTACAATATTTTTAAATTAAACAAAAATCATGCCAATCTTTTGTATGATTGTGTCTCGAAGTTACTTGCAACATTAGACTATTTTTGATATTAAAAAATTTTAATTTATATTATTGACTTTACAATTTTTTTATAGTATAATTAAGATATAAAAACTATTTAATAATATTTTAAAATGGAGATATGAATGTATAAGGTTAGCAAACATACTAAACATGTTAATGGGGTCAGAAATAGAATTAGCAGAATTGGAATCTCGTCTATCTCTTACAAAAAGAGTAATACATGGGTATATAATGAGGAAGTTGAAGTAAAAGAAGGAAGTGTTAAAAGAATTATATTAAGCGACTGGCAGAATGAATGTAAGAAAGGTTTTATAAAAGAACTCATAAAAGGTGATAAAATAGGTGGAATTATCAATGCTAGTACGGGAGCAGGGAAAACTATAACAATTCTATCCTTATTAACTGAAGAATTAAAGCATAATAAAAATACTAAGGTTATTGTCGCTGTACCTCAAAGAGACATTTCTTTGGGATTTTGTAAAAAATATATAATAGATGGTGAAGAAATCGAAGTAAGTAATAAAGGAATTAAGGATGATAAAAAAACAGAAAGTATTTTAAATTTTCTTAAATTTCCAAGTAATCATCCTGGAAAAAGGACTTTAATATGTACTCATCAAGCTTTGATAGCAGCATTTAAAAGAGCTTCTCATAATAGAAAATATTTTAAAAATGTGCTTATAGTCATAGATGAAGCTCATCATATTGATGGATCAGAGACTTCTAATGAATTAGGGAA
>JALNZQ010000176.1 GCA_023229165.1 Methanothrix sp. | reverse complement strand
TCAACAAAGATAATGCCTGAGTGAACTCCAAAGGCATTATCTTAATTTGCAGAATTATGTTACGCAGCACTAGGAATTTTCATGAACCAACAACAAGGGAGCTAAACACATACTATAAATTCTATTTCCTTATGAAACCTTCAGGATCAATGAAATATGTTCTTTCGTATGTATGTGATAATAATCGTGCGCAATGATTTTTATATATAAAACTAAAAATCCAACCATATATTGGATCACGTCTCCTCTTTTCAAAAATATTGCATAAAATTTTGGGCAGATTATGCTTGAAGTTTCTACGAAGACTCTCTTTATAGGGATATATTCTCTCCTGATCTTGACAGAACTTTCCTTTAATTCTGATTATATTTCGTGGGCTCTTGATCAGAGTCAAATAAGTTATAGTTTGCTCCACCTGCGGTTCTATGTAATAAAATTTTATCTTTTTGGGCACAATATTACCAGTCCTTAGAATAGTAAGAAGATGAAGGTGCCCTTCTTCTGGATCTAAAAGCGCCTTATCGGGCGGTGGCAATGTGCTGATTTTTGCCTGGATGTTATATATCTTGACACGTGTTTTGCCTTTATTATTAAATTTAAATAGAACTTCAATTGCATGAGTATGTGTTTCAAGTGATTCTCTTACATCACCATCTTCATTCCAGGTATAGGATTTGGTTGCAATATTCTCACTCAGTGGATAAATATTTGCGTCTATATCGAATTGTATCCAATTTTTAAATTCTCGATATTCATTGATTTTATATAACGCCCAGACACCAGCAATGACAATAACAAGTATCTCCAATAAGTTCCTAGACAGAGATAAATAGTCATTAAGGATGGTTGAGTTGAACGTCTCTCCTAGTTTTGTTGAATTAGTTAATTCGACTGATTCTATTATATTAATCCAAGGCATTAATAACTCTCATTATAGACTGCCAAGTTGATATATACTCGATATATATGACTATTTAGCTCTTGTGATATCATTAGGTAATATTTATTCTGCATGCTAATTATTCCTCTTAGTGAATTGAATTCAGTCAAACGCCAGCGGCGCACCCCGCAGCAGAGATGCCTGTGTATTCCTATAAACTAAATAATTATTTTACTGATATATAATTGAAAACTCAATCCTTTTTCCTCTTCTTCGCCGCCTTGTACCTGGACCAGCTCTCAAAGCGCTTGCTCTTGTCCGTGTAGCTGGCTGCCACGCTCGCCGCCACGGCCCGCTCGATCCTATCGTCGCGACTGCGTCGCTCCGATGCCGCCTTCTTGACGACGACGTAGTTGGCGATCAGAAAGATGGGGAGCATGAGAATACAGATCACGACTATCTGCCAGATTTCCATAAAAATAGTCTATCCCTGGAATATAAAAGGAGCACCTCATTTAAACTTCGCCAGCAGCCTAGCATAAAACTCCCGCTCCGGCCCCTTGGTGGATCTCACCAGCCTGTCCAGTATCAGCTCGGGAGTGCTCTTGGCCAGATAGTTGTAGCGCGGGCTTCGGCACACGCGCAGGTTGTTGTTCTCATCCAGACCCTCCGCCTCTATGCCGTCAACTCGCACCGGGGTCTCAACATAGCGGCGTACATCCTCGGCCAGGTGGCTGACGAAAACGGCCACGCAGCCGCGCCTGTTCAGTTCATCCAGCATGCAGGCGATGATGCGCGCCGAGGCTCCTGGCTCAGTAATGGCCTCCAGCTCATCCGCCAGGATGATCTTTCTTTTCTCGTTCTCCACCACTGCGAACTTTCTCATGGCCGTCTCGAAGGCCCCGGCGGAGAGCGTACCTCGGCTTTTGCTGAAGTAGTAAAACTCCTCAAAGAGGGAGAGGCGGCAGGCTCGCGCCGGCACGGGCAGGCCCATGTGCGCCAGGATGACGATCTGGGATATCAGATCCAGGAGCGTGGTCTTGCCGCCCGAGTTGACGCCGCTGAGTAGCGCCACCTTTTCGGGGTGCTCCGCGCTTCCCAGGGAGTAGCTCACCGGATCGGGCCGGTCCAAAAAGATGTGGCGGCCCTCCTCAAAGGAAAGGCACGGCTCCTCTGTGAATTCGGGAAATGTGAGATTCTCCGCTAGGGCAAACCGCCCCAGGGCGTAGGCATAGTCAAACTCCATCAGGGAATGCACCAGGGCAAGAGCCTCATCCCTCTTGTCCTGCAGGCCTCGCGCATTTTCCCTCTTTGTCTTCAAGCCCCGCCCTTCCCTGCGGCTTCGCAGCTCCTGCTCAAAGGTGCGCAGCGCCTGCCGGTCCAGCTCCACTGGATAGCAGACCTGCACAGGGAAGATCTCATCCAGCCACACCGCTTCCGCTCCCACCAGCTCCAGCTCGCTCGCAGCGCGCGCCTTTGCCTCCTTCAGAACTTGGGCAAAGACGCTCTTCATCTGCACCTCCAAAAGCTCTCGCACGCCCTCTCCGCGGCTCATAACCAGGAGCAGGTCATTGCCTCCCAGGGTTAGCGAGCTCTTCTCGATCTTACTCTTCAGCTGCTCATTGGCCCAGGCGGATGCCTCGTCCACGCACGCGCCCAGGCGCGCTGCCAGCCGCTCCAACCGTTCTCCTTCGATGTCTCCGCTCTCATTTAGCTTCGTGAGCAGCTTAAGCAGGCTCTCCCACTTCGCAAATCCGCTCACGCCAGCGTCCTGCAGTCTTCTTGCCGCCTGGGCTGCTGCCAGCAGACACTCCAAATTATCCTCATAAAATCCCAGGACCGCCTCGGGCACCAGATACCACTCCTCCAAAGACTCGGCCCTTTCCATATCCTCTGCCGCCTGCCCGTCCGTCTCCTCGCCCACCAGGCAGACATGGCTGTAGCTTCTGGCCAGGTCCATCAGCTCAGTCGGGCTTTCTGCCAGATGCAGGTCGATCAGCCTGTCCAGCCCCCGCGTCTTCAGCCTCTGAAAGGCCTCGGTCGATGTGGCGGCCACCGCCCTCTCTCTGATCCTCGCGGCAGCCTTCTCTCGCAGCGGCCTGATTTTTTTCAGCATCTCCTCCATGCCCTGTCCCTGCATCTTCTCTGCCGCCAGGGCTGCCGTCTGGGCAGTCTTGCGATTCTCCGCTAGAAGCTGTGCTGAGGAAGAGGCAAACAGAGTGCCTATCTTGAGCCGGGCATATTCGGTATGTGCATAGCTCGCCAGATGGGAGGTGAGTGTCTGTTGGATTCTGGCCGCTTCATCCGTGGCCAGAAACTGTTCGGGCGTGACAGCATACTTCAAACCCCGCGCATGCTGGACCAGGAGGAGAGCCTGGCGTTCGCTCAGAGCCCTGCATAGTCCGGCCACATCTGCATCCAAGACTGCTTGTAGGGCTTTTTCCTCATCCCCATATTGCTCTAAGAGGCGCTCTCTTATGCGAGAGCCGACGCCAGGCAGATCTACAAGTTTCAAACAGCCTCATTTTACCAGGAATATAATATAATTGTTCCGGCGGCATTGCGGCAATATAGCGAGAAGCTTGATATTCCTGGGCAATACAGAATTGGGTTTGTGCTACTAAATCATCTACTGGACCTGGGAGTTGAGGAGTGTATATTTCTCGCAGAAGAGTCCTGGCAAGATCTGTTGGGTCTGCCCGTCACCACAGAGATATTGCAGGAGGGGCTGGATACTGATGCCTGCATAAAGGTCAAAGATCTGGGAATTGCCCTGCATTTATCCGAGCCGGAACCGCTGTGGCTGCTTCTCACGGATAAATATTCTTCTCAAAAGATTTTGCCGGAGCATGCCGAGAAATGGAGATCGAAGATCATAAAAACGGTGCATGCAAATGATGCAGATTTTTTCTCGGCTCTGACGGAATACTTTTCCCGCTCTCTTGCAGAGGAGCTTTTCTGCGAGGGCTGCTCTCAGAATGGAGCGCCTCTTTACGTAGAAGAGAGAATCAAGAGGCTAGTGCAGCTATTACATCCGATACTGCTCAAAGATGAGAGCATGCTGGAGATCTGCTGCGGCAGCGGCATGGCCACACAGGCGCTTGTTCGTCTGGGACAGCGTCCCATTTCTATGGACTCTGATCGCTGCGATCTGTGCCAGGGCCTAAAGAGCGAACTTTTAGACCCCAAAAGATGCTTCGTCCTGGATGCCCGACTTTTGCCCTGCCTCTTTCCTGCCCGGTCTGTCCATACTGTTCTGGGATTCATGGTGGGGTTGATAGATGATTTCAACTGGCCTCTCTGGCGGGACATTCTCCTCAAAGCCTCCAGCCTCGCGAAAAAGAGGGTTTTATTTACCGTTTACACGCAAAAAGAAGCGGAACTCATCGCGAAGGCGCTTGGGGACGCCGGTTGGAATGGCAGGGTAATCGATAATCGCGACTCCAAGGGAATTTATGACCAGTGGGCCTATTTGGCCGTGATGGAAGAATGAATGGAAAGGTTAATTACAGTTCCCTGTGCGAATGAGGTATAGGTGAGATTCTTGGCTGATTTTAAGAAAAGAAATACCGAGAGAAAGGGTGGCAAAAAAGAAGAGACAAAAAGCAAGAAGCTCATGGAAGATAACCTCGATGACCTCCGGGGTAGGGGAGAAGAAGAGAAATAAATCCTTTTGCGCAAAGGATTCAATCCGGGGCCTGATGCCTGAAGTGGTCCCGGTAAGGTGCCACTCTTGCGTTTATTAGAGAGATGGGATGCTTTTTTTCCATCTCATCATCGCTTTAGGGAGGCGTTACGCTCAAGCCCCGACTTAGCTCCTTGAGCTTCTCGATGCTCTCCTGTGTCTTGGCCGACTCTCTTCGCTTCTCCTCCTCAAAGTGCTTTATGATCTCGTCTAACGATATTGTAAGCCTGTAAACCTTCATGGGCCTGCCCTTTCCGTCCTTCTTGATCTCTCTTTCTTCCACCCAGTTGTTGCTGCGCAGCGTGCGCATGGCAATGCTCACCTCAGGTTGACGCAGGTTCGAGCCGATCTCTATCTCCCGGGAGGTGGCCTCTTCCACATTAGCTAGGTAGGTGATCATACTGGCCACATTTCTGGGAATGCTGAGTTCTCGCAGAACTTCTACGAACTCCCTGTCGGCATCATCCAGAACTTTTACTGAGAATTGTCTCATAATAACCTCATTTCATTTTTGGATACAAGAAATACCCTATGATATAAATAGTTTATTTCTAGACTGCTTATTGTTTTTGGACCTAAGATTATACTACAAATATGCAATGGCGTAAAGATATTCTGTTCGTGTAATGATATGATGAATCTTAATTCATAGATATCTATAAATGTAATTCTTCCGCTCATTCGCAAGGGGGTGCAACCCCCACAAATTCTAAAATTGTAAATGACAATGAGAAGATAGATATATCATCGTTTTCACTCCCTTGGGCCATGGAATTGAAGCTTGATCCCTGGGGCGCAGTTCATGTAGACGATTACACCAAGCTCTTTGAGGAGTTTGGCATATCAAGCTTTGATGATATCCTTCCCGATCTTAAAGAGCCTCATCCCTACATGGCGCGCAAGATCATCTTCGGCCACAGAAACTATGACTCAGTTCTTCGTGCCATGCAACGGCAGGAGCCCTTTGCCGTTATGAGCGGATTCATGCCCTCCGGCAGAGCTCATTTCGGTCACATGATGGTCATGAACGAGATCATCTGGCATCAGCAGCAGGGGGGGGACGCTTTTGCAGCTATCGCCGACATGGAAGCTCATGCCGTGCGGGGCATAAGCTGGG
>JALNZQ010000175.1 GCA_023229165.1 Methanothrix sp. | reverse complement strand
AATAAATATTTACAATAAGCATTACCGATATTGCTGGTATAGAAGTATGCGATAAAGGAGCCGATTAGAATGAAAAAAGTAAAAATGCTACTGCTAATAGTCGCGGTGATTGTACTGCTCGTATTTGATGCAAGTGCAGTAGCTGCGCATTCGATGCGGGAAACTGTAGAAAGAATGGATAGCCCAGTCATGCTATCCGGCGAAAATACCTCTCAAGTGCAAGACGCCGATCTGCCTCCCTTTGAACGCCAGACAGAACAAGAATCTTCTCCCGGTGTGATTGGCGGAGATTTCAGCGCCGGCTATGCCGCAGGCTATGCAACCGGATACGTCGAAGGCTTCAAGGCGGCGCTCCTCGATGTTATGAGCTTCCTCCAGTCGAAGCTGGGCCCGGGAGAGGGCATGGACGGGCCTGAATTGCAGACGAGAGACAACAGCTTCTTTTCGAGCCTCGGTGAGACTGCAGTGAAAACTGGACCTTTGGCATGAGAAACAGGAAAGTTATCTGTATCGCTGGTCTGAAGCACAGAGCTGATAGGCAGGAATCTGGAGATAGGGACGGGCAAGCGCAGAGATAACCAGTATGCTAGACCCTCTAATTCGTATCATTCGAAAAGGGCGGACGGGGGGCAGGCGGTCACCGTGCGAAAGCGCGGGCCGCAGGGGCCCAGGGCGAGACCCGCACTGACTGCTGCGAAGTTGACCGGGTTCAGACGCTGCTAGCAGGGAGCACTCCACAACGAGATCATAGCCTGCCTAGATCTCTCAAGCCACCTTCATCATCTGTCGGAGCATCATCAATTAACAGCGAAAAGTACTTAATAATAGTAGCTGCCTAAATG
Organism: Methanothrix sp.; assembly: GCA_023229165.1. Lineage (GTDB taxonomy): Archaea > Halobacteriota > Methanosarcinia > Methanotrichales > Methanotrichaceae > Methanothrix. Next base: position 4,880 of record JALNZQ010000175.1, on the reverse strand, counting down.
CCTAAGTATTTATTGATTGACAGGATTTCCGATCTACTTAGATGGCTTTATAGGAGAGATCAATATGCTATCAAAACAGTTGTCGACATTATGCATAATTTGTATTGTATTTTTTTCTTTGGCTGAGATAGGTCAGGCAACAAATCGCCCAGTAGTGGTCAACATTATGATTGATGCAGAACTCAGTCCAACTGCACAGAATTTGACCCCTCAAGAGGAAGAGTCTCTTGAGTTAAATTCTTTAGTCGAAATGCTGACGGATATTGATTCAAATGGCATCAATACCACAGTTTATTTTACAGGCGATTTTGCCTCGAAGCAAATTGGAAATGTTTCTTACAAGGATTATCTCATCCGCGCGGCATCTAAGCCAAATCATGAAATTGCGCTGCATAGCATGACGACTGCGGATAAGCTTGGGCTCATGTCCTACGAGCAGCAGCTTTCATTGCTCACTCGGGCAAAGGACCTTATTGAGACTGCATATATCCGAGATGATAGATCTTTGACGATAAAGGGTTTCAGACCACAATACTTCAATCAAAGTGAAGACACATATAAAGTCTTGGATAAGATGGGAATGGCATATGATTCTGGGTTTAAAGCAGGCCTTCTCTACGCTCCGGGCCATAAGAACGATACCTGGCCATATCTTGTGGAGAACCATACCTTTTATGCAGTACCAGTGAGCACTTACAGAGTAGCTGGGAATCTGGTTTATACTTGCGACCTCTGTTCCAAGCAATCGATTGGATTGAATGGCACCCAGTGGTCCGATATCCTGGTCGGCAAATTTCAGGAATGTGCAGACCAAGGTGACCCAATGGTGGTTCTCTTTCACAATTTCGTGTCCGGGGATGATGACGAATACATGACTGCCTTCAGAAAGTTCGTTGATTTCGCTGAATCCGAGAACGCCACCTTTGTGACCACGATGGATCTGGTCGAAATGGCAAAGCGCAATTCTCCAATGTCCGGAATTAGCCCTGCTGCAATGGGGCTTAATTCCTCTAATTTGTTTCACACTCTCAATTTGGCAAGTTCATCATCATCTAAGAAATTTGCCTTGATCGATATCTTTTCGTTTTCGGGCAGTCTCTCATGAGTGATCTCAGCTTTGGGTTCGCCATCTCTATCAGAATATCGGGCCACTATTCGGCAGGCAGCTTCCAGCAGGTCCGCTGTAAATGCGCCCTTACCTACAGCAATCGGGCCGTTAATGGTTGCCGGTCCAAATAGGTAATCGCCATCTTTTGCCAGCATACTGAGCATCTTATTCTCATTCTCATTTCTGCCCACAATCAGTTTTGCGCTTGGGGAGAGCCGGAAATATCGACCCGCCTTCAATAGATCGATATTCTGCATATCAAGCTCGTCGTGCTTTATGAGGTCCCTGATCCTGTTGGCAAACTCCGGGTCCGTCAGGAGGCATCCACCCGCAGCGCAAGGGTAGTCGTTTATGCCCAGGTCCTTGGCAAGGGCCATCTGCGGTTTCCTGGAACGGCCAGCTATGTCCAGCATCCTCTCCCGGCTGATCCATCCGTTCTTTTCCGGGATCGTCGGCGCCAGCAGCTTGGCCGAAAGCGGTCTCAGCACAAGTCCTTCCAGGTCAGCTTCTTTCTCGATGATGTTCATCTGCCGTCTGAACTGGCTCATGGGACGCTGGCCTAAAACCTCTCCTGTAATGATGAATGATGCTCCCCACTCTCGCATCAGCTCTTTGCTCTTGCGGAAGAAAAGTATCCTGCAATCAATGCAGGGATTCATATTAGCGCCGTAGCCGTGCGCGGGTTTTTTCAGCACATCCAGGAAATCCTTGGTGGCATTGATGATCTTGAGATCTATTCCTATCGCCTCAGCTACCCGGCGGGCGTTGCTGCCGCATCCCAAATTAGACGAATGGCGATCACAAAGGCAAAAAGGCGTCTTGAAGTTTACAGCCAAAAGTTCCAGCCCTTCTCGACTCATGAGCTCTGCTGCTAAGGTGCTGTCAAGTCCTCCGGAAAGAAGTATTATCGCTTTCATTGTAAATCAATCTCATTTTTTTACTACTATCTGCCAAACTTCGTCTGATAAGGCCTTCAGATCCAAAATCTCATGACCCTCACTGCGCAGGCTCCTGGAGACGTTTGCTGTTGCGGCTGGGTCATCCAGCAGGATGATCAGATCCTGGCCGCCTTCCAGCTCCTCCAGCCGAAGTTTGGTCTTGACAAAGGTGTATGGGCAGACCTCGCCCCTCAGATCGAGCTTTTCGGTCATAGCCCGCACTCTTTCTGCCTGTTTTCCAGGTAGTTCTTCTGCTCGATCTTTGTAATCAGGGGCTGCTCTCCACAGACGGCGCAATCCATTCGTTTATCAGCCCCTGCCTCAAAGAAACTCATATCCAGGGCATTGAAGCAGAGCAATCTACCAGCCAAGAGCTCGCCGATTCCCAGGATATACTTCAGAGCCTCAGAGGCCTGGATTGTGCCGATGATGCCGGGCAGCACTCCGAAGACGCCTGCCTCCTGGCAACTTGGAATCAGTCCCGGAGGTGGAGTCTTTTTGAAGATGCAGCGGTAGCATGGACCTTTTTGGGGAATAGTAGTGGTAGTATACCCTTCATAGCGGAGGATGCTGCCGTGAGAGCAGGGCTTCTTCTCCAAAACGCAGACGTCGTTGATCAGGTAATGAGTGGCAAAGTTATCGCTTCCATCGACCACGAAATCATACTCCCGGACGATCCTTCCGGCGTTTTCAGCAGAGAAGCGCTCCTGGTAGGTTACGACATCCACGTCGCTGTTGAGACTGCGAACGAAGGTCTCTGCAGATTTCGCTTTGGAGAGGCCGATATTGCCGCCGTGGATGATCTGGCGCTGCAAATTGCTCATTTCCACGAGATCGTCGTCTACGATTCCCAGGGTTCCCACGCCAGCTGCCGCCAGGTAGGCTATGGCCGAAGATCCCAGACCTCCCGCACCCAGGACCAGGACCCTGGACGCCAGCAGCTTCTTCTGGCCCTTGCCTCCGACTTCAGGCAGTATTATTTGACGCGAGTAGCGCCTTATCTGCTCATCTGTGAAAGATCCCGACACTTAATCCCGCTCCACTTGCTCCACTTATTACTGCAATACTGCAGCCTTGAACTCGTCCATGCCGACGCGGCAGATCAGGTCATAAAGCCTCTCTCTTTTATTGCCATGCTGCCGGTAGAAGTCCAGGCAGCGCGCAATTATCATCATGCCCTGCTCCTCGTCTACAAAGTCGGCGATCTTCTCCCCAGGAGCCGGGTGTCTGCCATTCTTTCCTCCGGCATAGACTGCGTATCCTTTCTTTTCTGTCTTCCAGGCGTCAGTTGGGCAGCTTTGCATACAATCAGCACAGTGCACGCACTGATTCCTATCGAGCAGCGGCTTTCCGTCCTGCAGGACGAGGGCTTTTTCCCTGCAGATATCCACGCACAGTCCGCAGCCCATGCAGGCATCTGCGTAGAGTAGCGGCTCTGCGTTCCCGCAAAAGCCGATCTCGTTTTCCAGAGGCCGGGAGCAGGCATTGGGGCAGGCGGAGACTGTGGCTTTGAATTTGTGAGGCAGCTGCAGGCCTCCGAATTTCCGGTCGATCCGGTGAGCGAAGCTCTGGCTGTCCGCTAATGCTCTGCGGCAGACGGGCAGGCCGGGGCAGGCGGTCACCGTGCGAAAGCGTGGGCCGCAGGGGCCCAGGGCCAGGCCGGCCTCGGCCAGATTCTTTCGGGCGGCTTCGATTTCTCCGAATTTGATCCAGGGAATCTCGATCCCCTGCCTGGCGGTGAGCCGGACCTCACCCCGGCCATACTTCCTGGCCACCTCGTCTATTTTGGGAAGCAGGTCGGAGGCGATGCAGCCGCCAGGTAGCCTCAGCCGGATGGCAAAGAAGTCATCGTCCTTCTGCATGATGATGCCGCCGGATTTCAGAGCGGCGTGGTCGACGCTAGGTGTGGGCGCGGTCATCTGGAGCCTCTAGACTGTGATGGACGGTGGGAGAGGGGTAATGAAGGTTTGGATTGCGGCAACGTATGCGATGATTTCTTTTAAATGTACTACACCACAGCTTGCCGCGCGGGTGCGTCGCCGTTTGCTATTTAAATTGTTTAATGGAATATAAAAACCCAGGAAGCTATCATGTCCATGCCCGAAAGCACGAAGGATATATGCTTGTTATGATCTCGTGCCAAAATTGTCACGTAATATTTATTACGGTACACGTTAGAATACCGCCAAATTAGCTAATCAGAAATTAGAATAATTCAAACAATATAGGTGATTTTCATTAGACGGGAAGTAATACGTTTAGGGAGGATTATTATTGGCTATTTGGGTGAGATGGATTTTTCTGGATTATTTTTAAAGACACTGTCAGGAAGTAGAACTTATACATCTCGATCATACCTTTATCACTTTGCTAATAGCAAGCTAGTCGATAAAAATATATATGGTGAAATATTTAAAGCAAAACTTCATGGCCTTCATAATGAATTTATACCGGATAAATTGCAGTATAGATCTATTCAATTAAATGAGCTTTATGATTACAATAGGTTTTGTATCTTCCCAGATCACACTATTGCCATATGTGATAAATCAAAGTTTACATCAGATGATTTTTTAAAGGTATTTCAGAAATTATTTACACGAAATTGCCCAGAATTCGCTCAAATAAATCTAAATTATAGACGAGATGATTATGATATCTTTGAGATCATTAAAGGATTCGATAAAATGATTGATGTAGATATTAAGCATTTAAAGAAATCGTACGTGTTTAGCTAGCTAGCTTTGCCGTAAGCATTTGGAGACAATCCAGTCCTCTCTGTCCCCATGTTGCCAGTGTCGTCATAATTCGCTCATGAATCGAGGTTCCTTTAT
>JALNZQ010000174.1 GCA_023229165.1 Methanothrix sp. | reverse complement strand
CCATTTGCGCATGGGCTGGCCGTAGTTCGCCCTCATCCACTTGTTGGCGACGATGTATGAGAAAATGCCTGCTTCTCTGAGAAGAGATACGCCGCGTTCAACAAAGTAGGTGTAGAGGTCCGCTGTCCCCTGATAGACCTGGTAATGCTTTTGGAAATAGGCCTTGAACTCGCCCAGCCCCTCTTGCCTCACGTATGGCGGATTGCCTATCACCACATCGAACCCGCCCTTCAGAAAGACCTCAGGAAATTCCTTATCCCAGTCGAAAGGATTGATCCGTTCAATCTCCTCCGGCCCCATGCCCGGATTGTCCGCCAGAATGTCCCAGCCGACGAGTGAATTGCCGCACTTGATATTCCGGCTCAAGTCGGGCAGCGCCCTCTCAGCGAAGAGCTTGAGCTGCTTGGATATCGTCTCCTCGTTCTCGCCCTCCAACACCTTGAGTAAAAGAGAGAGCTTGGTCACCTCCACCGCCTGACGGTCGATGTCTACGCCGAAAATGTTGTTCAGCAAAATTCGTTTCCGCTCAGCCGTGGTCAGCTTCCACTCATCTCCCTTCCCCAGGTAAACGGGCAACTCCGGCTCCCGGCTGCGTCCCTTCCTGCCCGGCGCCGGGGCCACAGGCAGGAGCCGCTTGACCTCCGACATCCTGCCGCTTTCGATCAGTGGCACCAGATTTTGAATGTACCATTCCTTATGCCAGTCTAAGAGATGCTGATAGGCCACAATCAGAAACGAGCCGGACCCGCAGGCGGGGTCCAGCACCCGCAGGGCAGCGGCCTCTTGCAGCGTCTTTCCTTCCAGAAGCGGCGAAATGGTATTTTGCACAATGTACTCGACAATGTAGGCTGGCGTGTACTTGACTCCGCCCGCCTTTTTTACCTCCGGCTTGTCCTCGACCAGGGCATTGTGGCCTTCATCCAGCCGGATGACCTTGCCCAAGAACTGCTCGTAAATCTGGCCCAAGATCTCGGCGGGAAGGACGGAGAACTCGTAAGGGCTCTCCGGGAAATAGAGGCGCTTGATGATCTCTTTCAGGGTTGCATCATCGATCACCAGGCCCGGCGTGATGGTATCGGGATTCTCCCGGCCCGGCTCCTTGCCGAAATGAAATATCCCGGAGTTGTAGCGATCGTCCGCCTGCAAGAACAGCTCGCACAGCCTCGGATAAACCCTCTCGCCGTTCAAGAGGTCCTTCAGGCGCATGTATCTCTCGATGCCCCGGTCCTCGCAGATGCGCAAGAATATGATCCGATCGATTATGGTTTGAACGGCAAAGTTGAGGCTTACCGTGTCAAGCTCTGGATTGTGCCGGGCTATGCTTCTGGCCAGCATCTCCCGCCAGGCTGAGATGTCATCCAAAAGGGCAGCGTCCACCCTCTTCTCGCCCCGCTTTTGCGGCAGAGCTTCCACATATTTATCAAGCGAACCATTCAGCACCGCCTCTCTGGAAAAGAGGGCGGCAATCTCCTGCCACTTTTCTGCATACTGGTCGTACCGGAAATACAGGAGCCTCGATTTCGTGGATTTGTCATCCTTGGAGGGCCGCGCCCGGCAGTAGTAGACAGAGAACTCCTCAAAGTCGGTAAGAATGGAGATGGCAAGATCTGCAGACCAGGCGTAACGCCTTATCTGGTAAGCGGGATAGACACCGGATTCGATATTTATGGAGGGCCTCTTCACTTCCACGAAGAACTTTCTCTTGTCGAAGAGACGAAAGCTGTAGTCGGGATTCTTGATCTTTCCCTCAACATCGACCGCATCCTCTTCTTTGACCTCTCTCTTGTCGGCCCGGCATTCCTGCTTGTGGTAGACATCCCACCCCAGCGCCTCAAAAAAGGGATTGATGAACTCCGTCCTCAGTTCAGTCTCATTGTACTGGCTGGATCGATAGATATCCTGGTCGCGCTCGAATTTCTCTACCAGCTCGACAATCTTTGCGGGTGCCTGTGCCTCCAAAAATTATGCCCTCCTGCGGCTCGTTTAATTGCTCTCACGAAAAAGCTTGCGGAGGAAATGAAAAACACGAAACTCAAGTCAAAGGCCACTTATTTCTTCTTGCCAACAGATCTCACAAAATCGATAAAATCCATCATCTGAATGTCCGCAATCTCCAGGGCGGCAAGAAGACTTTCATCTTCCGTTAAGTGCTTCACCAGTCGGCTCGTGATCTCTGAATCGTATGCCTTGTCGTGATGATCTAAATTTATAAACACAACGGCATTTTTAAAAATGAGGTAAACGACAACAAAGTGCTCCGAAATATGCAATGCTCGAAGCCCTCGAAGGTTATATCTCTTAGGTTCGCCTATCTCTGGATCTTGGCGAATACACTTCATTTTATTTATTACTTGATGCCTGAAAGTTGGGTTCTTACCAGTTAATTTCGAGAATTTTTTATCAAAATGAGCAGTAGTAATGGATTTAAATGCCATGTGCGATCTAAAATAAAAATTAAAGGCCCATCAAATGGGCTTCCATCTCATCATCATCCTCAAAGACGGTGTAGCGGCCCTTTGCAAAATCCTTTAGACCTATCACAATACCTTCAATTAGATCCTTCTCATTTTCGGCCTCTTTGTTGGGCATAACTCCTATTGCTGCCTCAAGAGGATTTGAGCATGCCATATCCTCTATTATCTTCGTGTTGGTATTTATATTCATTGTCGCTCGAAAAGAAATGAGATGAGAAAAAACCGGCCATCGCTTCAGGCCGTCTTCATCCTGGCAGCTTCCTCCAGCCCAAGCTCAGTGATGGACTGCTCTCTCATCTTGAACTTTTGAATCTTGCCGCTCACGGTCATGGGGAAGTCGTCCACGAACTTGATGTACCTGGGAACTTTGAAGTGCGCGATCTTTCCCTTGCAAAAAGCCTTGATCTCGTCCGCGCTAGCCGTTGCGCCCTTCTTGAGCTTAATCCAGGCCATGATCTCCTCACCGTACTTCTTGTCCGGCACGCCGATGACCTGCACATCGCTGATCGCAGGGTGGGTGTAGAGGAACTCCTCAATCTCCCTCGGATAGATGTTCTCCCCGCCCCGGATGACCATGTCCTTGAGCCGGCCAGTGATCTTGCAGTAGTCCTGCTCATCGAGCGTCCCCAGGTCGCCGGTGTGCAGCCACCCTTCCTTGTCCACACACTGGTCGGTGGCCACCGGATTGTTGTAGTAGCAGCGCATGAGCATGTAGCCACGAGCGCAGATCTCGCCCGTCTCGCCGCGGGAGACCATCTTGCCCGTCTTTGGGTCCACGATCTTCATCTCTGCATGGGGCATGGGCCTGCCTATGGTCGAGACCCTCTGCTCCAGAGAATCATCGGTGGAGGACATGGTGATGGCGGGCGAGGCCTCAGTCTGGCCGTAGGTGATCACCACCTCTCGCATATTCATGAGGGTGCTCACCTTCTTCATGAACTCAATGGGACAGGGCGATCCGGCCATGATTCCGGTGCGCAGGCTTGAGAAGTCGTACTTGGAAAAATCGGGGTGCTCAAGCTCCGCCACGAACATGGTGGGAACGCCATGCAGTGCCGTGCAGTGCTCCTTCTCTACCGCAGACATGACTGAGACGGGATCGAAGTACTCGGCCGGCAGCACCATTGCGGCTCCGTGCGTCATGGCGGCCATATTGGAGAGCACCATGCCGAAGCAGTGATAAAAAGGAACAGGTATGCAGAGCCGGTCTTTTTCTGTAAACTTCATGCACTCGCCGATAAAGTATCCGTTGTTCAAGATGTTGTGGTGCGTGAGAACCACGCCTTTCGGAAAACCGGTCGTCCCGGAGGTGTACTGAATGTTGATGGGATCGTCAAAGTCCAGGCTCTCCGCTCTCTCCTGCAGCGTCTCATCGGGCACATCTTCACCCATCTTCAAGACCTCATCCCAGGTCCACATGCCCGGCTGCTTCTCGCCCCTGATCATGACAGCGGTCCGGAGAAACGGCAGCTTCTCTGAGTGAATCTTGCCCGGCTGGGCAGTCTTCGCCTCGGGACAGACCTCGTAGAGCATCTGCACATAGTCCGAGCTCTTGAAGCGGTCCATGAGCAGCAGGGCCTGCGCCTCCGACTGGCGAAGGCTATACTCCAGCTCATGCGTCCGGTAGGCTGGATTGATATTCACCAGGATGATTCCCGCCTTGGCCGTGGCGAACTGTGTGATGATCCATTCCGCCAGGTTTGTAGCCCAGATTGCCAGCCGGTCGCCTTTTTTGAGGCCCAGAGCGATGAATCCTTTCGCGGCACGGTTCAGCTCCTTTTGCAGCTCACGATAGGTGTATCTCTTTCCCTGGTGGATGGACACAATTGCGTCATTATCGGGATACGCCTCTGCTATTTCGTCAAACATATCGCCGATTGTCTTTCCAATAAGCGGTTTTTCCGAGCCGCGAAAAGCATAGCTGTGCGAGACTTTGCCTGGCATGAGACTGCCTTTCAATCGCTAAGGGGATATAACATTATCTCACGGCAGGTTTAGAGATAAATGACCAGATTGTTCGCAGATAGAATGGGTTGTGTCCATAGATCGTTCGTGAGGGAGATTCTGAAGGTAACAGAGGACCCCGAAATCATATCCTTTGCGGGCGGACTTCCCAACCCCAGATATTTTCCTGTGCAAGAGGTAGCCCAGGCCGCGCAGAAGGTTCTCTCCGAATGCGGCGAGGCGGCACTACAATACAGCACTACTGAAGGTTACCTTCCTCTGAGAGAGATGATAGTAGAGAGGTATGCCAGGAAGGGCGTGAAGGTAAGTGCATCCGAGATCTTGATAACCAACGGCTCTCAGCAGGGACTGGATCTTTTGAGCAAGATATTCTTGAATAAGGGCGACGCAGTTATCCTGGAGCGGCCCACATATCTGGCTGCAATTCAGTCTTTCGGCTTCTTTGAGCCCAAATTTCACTCCATACCACTGCAAGAGGATGGAGTCGATCTGCAGGCACTGGAGAAGGTGCTCTTGGAAGATGACGACGCCAGGCTGTTTTACTCAGTCCCCAACTTCCAGAATCCTACCGGCATAACCTATTCTTTGGATAAACTCAAGGCCGTGGCGGAAAAGATGAGCGGCGGCAGCACGGTCTTCATAGAGGACAATCCCTATGGCGACCTGAGGTTCATGGGCGAGGACAGGCCATCCATGAGAAATTTCATGGGTGAGAACGCCGTTTTGCTCGGCTCCTTTTCCAAGATCGTCGCACCCGGCATGCGGCTGGGATGGGTCTGTGCCTGCGAGGAGATCATGGAGAAGCTGATAGTTGCCAAGCAGGCATTAGATCTTCATTCCAATTATCTGTGTCAGAGGATCGTCCATCAATACCTCAAGGACAACGACATAGAACTGCACATCGCCAAGATCCGAAAAGCCTACAAGGAGCAAAGGGATTTCATGGTGGCGGCCATGGAGGAGACATTCCCTGAGAGTGTCAGCTTCACCAGACCGGAGGGAGGAATGTTCCTCTGGGTGACATTGCCGGAGGGCACGTCGTCTCTCGATCTCTTCAACCTGGCTATAAAAGAAAAGGTGGCATTCGTGCCCGGTCAGGCCTTCTTTGCAGATGGGGGCGGCAGTAATACCATGAGGCTGAACTTTTCCAACTCCGATAACGATAGGATCCTCGAAGGCATCACCAGGCTGGCAAAGGTCATCAAAGGATGATCACCCACATCCTTCCTTCAAATCTTTCTCCACCAAGTATCCTGCTTGACTGAAAGTTTTTATCATCTCGTCAATACTAATATTATTATCAATAAAGTTCAAATGTGATATAGTAC
>JALNZQ010000011.1 GCA_023229165.1 Methanothrix sp. | reverse complement strand
CTGCCGTAGACTGCCGCCGAGGATGCTTGCACCACGCGGTGCACTCCGGCATCTCTGGCTGCGATCAGCACATTAAGAGTCCCATCGATGCCCACGGCATTGGTGCGCGCGGGATCTTCCACGCTCTTTTTAACCGAGGCTATAGCCGCCTGATGAAAGACACAAGCTGCCCCGACAAAGGCCTCTTTTAAAAGCAGCCGATCTGTTAAGTTTCCCTTCAGGAACCTCACATCCAGGCCGGCCAGGTTTTCCATCTTGCCGGTGGAGAGATCATCTATGACAAGCACATCATTGTCTTTAGACAGGTACTCGGCCAGGTTGGAGCCTATGAAACCCGCACCACCGGTTATAACGAACTTCTCTGACATATTGATTCAATCCAATCACAAGGTGATAAGGCATTATATTTATATCAAATGAGTGCAGAGCGAAAGTAATTTAATGGCAACCCTATGAGCTGAATCTGTACGCAGAGGTATTTCATATATGGCAAAAGTCCTCGACAACATGGGCAAAGTGAAGAGAAAGCCCATTGTGCCTCATGAAAGCCCTCTAATAAGCGGTGATGACTTGATAGATCTGAAGCTTCATGCCGCCCGGGAGATCCTGGCCGAGGTCTTTGGCATTACAGTTGTCGATGCAGAAGAGATGATAAAACAGAGAAGTAAAGAGAGAATGCTCTGGCCGGAGAGATTTCAAACCGATAGATAATAATATATCCGTGCAAGCAGTAATTCGTCCTGATGGGAATGCTGGCAAAGTTGATAAAAACCGTTATTAGCGCGGTTCTGCTCAACAAAGCGGTCAGGAGTGCCTTCATAGTCACGCTGATCAAATCGGTAAAATGGATCATCCGGCCGTCGACGATATCAAGAATAATGGCATTTTTCAGCAGCCTGGCAAAGTCAGCGCCCGGTATCCGTAGGTCCAATTTTCTTGCAAGTATTTTCAAGGGTGCCGCGGAATTAGCGCTACTTCGATTTGCAAAACGAAGCGGCTTTTCCGGACCTGCGGCACTTTCGGCCCTTGCCGCTCTACTGATGGCCATGATGAGAGGACGAGAAGAAAGTCCGGGCGCGAGCAGCAAGAGGCAAAAGGACAAGATCATTGACATTGATGAGTATACCATAGTGGACGATCGGCATTGACAGCTTTAAGAATGCTATAAATACGAACCCGTATAACCTTTTTTTAATGACTCAAAAAGCCGTGGAAATGGTGGCCGAGCTGATGGCCCTCTCCGCCCGAACCGCACCCAAAGGCCGGGGACAGGACTCCATAGTGATCAGAGTAGTAGCGGAAAATGAGCTGGTAGAGCTATCTAAAGAGATGCGCCGCCTGGGCGAGGCGCGGGGCATCAAATTCTTTCTTAGAGACGCCGGCAACCTGGAGAAGAGCGATGCCTGCCTGCTATTAGGCTGCAAGGCGGCCGACAGCGCAGGCCTGGACTGCGGAGGATGCGGCTATGCCACCTGCAAAGAGATGCGGGATGCACAAAAACCGTTCTTGGAGAAAGAGCCGGAAAAATCTTTCCACGGCCCGAACTGCGTCATCAAGATGGCTGACCTCGGCATCGCTTTGGGTTCGGCTGCCAAGACGGCCAGCCTGCACAATGTAGACAACCGCGTCATGTTCTCAGCAGGAGTGGCAGCGCTCTCCCTGAATTGGCTGGAGGGATGCCGTGTGGCCTTTGCGCTGCCTCTTAAAGCCTCGGGAAAGAGCATCTTTTTTGATAGACCGAACTGAGACAGGTGAGTATTCTTGGCTAAAATGAAGATTAGGGGTGGGGATCTGGACCTGGTGGAGTATGATTTCCAGCCATTTTTACCAGGGGAGTGCATCCACACACTGGGATTTGTTAAAGAGCACATTCTCACGCCCTATTCAGGAATGGTCAAGGCGACTACTCCTGGGCGCATTCATCTCACTGTGCTAGACATGAACCGTTTTGCTCCCAATCGACCGGGCGGCGGAGGCTTGGGCTTTGCCCTGCAAATATACTGCTCAGCCGAGGTAATGTGCATCACCTCCGGCCTTGAGATCGATTACTCACGTGAGCCCATCATTCGTCATTTCGCAGAGGTCTTTAAGAAGACTGTGCATTATGAGGGCGGCTTTAAGATTGTGATCAAGGACCACGAAAAAAAGCACGTCGGCATGGGCTCGACCGGATCGGTGCTCTTAGCCCTGGGCCACGCTATGAACGCAGCTCTCGGTTCTCCTCTTGATTCAGAGCAGATCCGCCTGCTTTTGGGTCACAACTATGTGGAGGAGACGGAGGACGGGCGAGTGACCAATGGCTTTGAGACGGGCGTGGGCCCTGCGGCTGCCACCTACGGAGGCATGGTCATTACCGGAGACGAGCTGGCGCTGGCCTACCGCCACCGCTTTGCTGAAGGTAAAAACGTCTTTGTCACAATACCTCCTACAGTCGTCTCCTCCGCGGGAAGGGCTGAGTTTGACCTGCTTATGAACCGGGCCAGGAACCTTGATTATCAGGACCGAGAACTCAAAGCCTATTTTATGCTCATGGATCTCATCCCGGCCCTGGAGAGAGGCGATATGAAAAAGATAGGAGATATCATCTGGGAGATCGAGTTTCGCGGCTCGAAGAGGGCAGAGGTGGAGCACCACGGCTTTGAGATCTACCGGTACATGAGCCTGCTCCGCGAGGCGGGCCTGGAATTTGTGGGCATGAGCTCGGTTGGGCCCTCTATTGCCATTGTAACCGACCGCAGCCGAGAGACGGTAGCAAAGCTGATCGAGCCTTTAGGGTTGGATATTGCCATTGAGACAAAGGTGGATAACGAGGGGCTGAAGATAGTATATCAAAGAAATTAGCAGAATTTACGGGATTCAGGAGATGAAATATATGCAGATCTTAAAAATGATTTATAAATCCAGAGATCGAATCTGAATCTATCGACCTGCTAGAAGGATGCCCTTCCGTCTTGCCCTCTCTTCTGCAAATCAAGTCAAATATCTCGATGAGATGCGATATCGCAACCCGTGCAGGGCAGGCACATGGTCTCAGCCAGATCCGCTCTCAAGCCCCGATCCTCCAGCACCTTTTTGGTGGCCCTGGCCAGCTTCAGCAGCCGCTGTGCAGACGGCTTTTCCACTTTAACCTCTCCCGCCCGCAGGGGATGAGGCGATATGGGCCTTAAATTGGGAATTACTCCCATCTCCGCCAGCCTGGCAACCCCAGCCAGGACGCATTCATCGCTCTCTCCCAGGCCGAGGATGAAGTTGGAGGAGACCCGGTTCATTCCAAATATCTTCACTGCTTTCTCCAGGGACTTGAGCACATAATCCAGGGAAAGCCCGGGACAGCACCTGGCGAATATCTCAGGGTCCATGGTCTCTACGTTGTACTTGATTTCAGTTGCACCCGCGGCCTTTAGTTCTTCCGAAGAGGTATCTGTGGGATAAATCGAGACTCCAATGGGTATGTCATACTGTTTTCGCAGGGCGGAGACCATCTGCACCGCCTTTTTAACCTCGTCCTCCGGGGACTTCTCAACTCCACTGGTCAGAGAGATGGCCCGGAGCTGGCCGGTGCGCCTGGCCTCATCCACCAATTGCAGGATCTTGTAGGGATGCTTCACTTCGCCGTCAAGCTTGGGGACCGGGCAGAACTTGCAGTCATAAATGCAGCGGCCGCTAATGGTCAGGTAGGCCTGCTCCGGACAGTGGCTTAAAGCCGGCTCCAGTTTGCCGGTAACAATTGTCTTTCCCTCCTTGATCACGGCAACATCGCTACCGCACCGGACCACCTTCAGCTGCGAATTCTTGTTGATGGACAGCCTCACTCTGTGTCCTCCCGATTTAAAGAAAAAGGATTCCAGACCGGCTCCCGGACCGGCACTGGGAACAGTTGTCCTTTCCACCTCTGCCAGCAGCTCTTCATCTATGTTTGCACTGCCGATGCTCAACAGCAGCGCCTTGATCTCGCCGTTCATCTCCATGCTCACGCCTCAAAGTTGGATTAACAATTGTGAATGACCTGATTGTTTGCCAATTCGGTATATAGAGATTGAGAATGCGGCAAACCAAATTTATCAGCGTCGATGGCCAGCCTGTGCCTGAGACTTCATCTTGATCTCAGATTTCATGCGCTCCAGCATGCCCTCAGAGATTTGCATTTATTGTCCTCCTTTGCAATGGCATCGCTGTGCAATTGGCACAACAGTTCGATCTCCCTTTCCATTTTCACCCAATTTTTATCGTCCATAGCCCCCCGACAAGTACATTTATGAGGCAGAACCAAAATATCAGATAAATGATGAATGTCAATTATCTTTGCCGCAATCCACAGTTATTTGTGCACCTGTGAATATGGCAGTGATGGACATGCCGGGGTGACTGACCGGTTAAGTGCGCGGCTGCAGACCGCGAGAATTGGGTTCGACTCCCAACCCCGGCCTTATGTTGATCAACAGCACCATGAGCGGCAAGAAGGAGCCATTCTTGCCTATTCATGACAACCGCGTTAATCTCTTTGTATGCGGTCCTACCGTTTATGACAATTCGCACATCGGCCATGCCAGGACATATATCTTCTTTGATGTGGTGGCACGCTACCTCAAGTACAATGGTTTCAGCGTCTTTTATCTGCAAAACATCACCGATGTGGATGACAAGATCATTGACCGGGCAGCCCTGCAGAGCATCTCGCCCCGACTGCTGGCGCGCACCTTCGAGGAGAAATATCGAGAAGACATGCAGGCTTTGGGCGTCACCAACATAAACTACTATGCTCGCGCCTCGGAGCACATCCCCGAGATCATAAGCCAGATTGAAAGGCTGATTGAGAAGGGCTATGCCTATGAGACAGAGACCGGCGTGTACTTCGACGAATCCCGTTTCGGAGACTTTGGAAAGCTCTCCCACCAGAGCTTAGAAGACCTGGAAAAGCACAGGATTGAACCTGACCCGACCAAGAGAAATCCGGGGGACTTCTCACTGTGGAAGAAGCGGCAGGACGGCCCGGAGGTCACCTGGGACTCGCCCTGGGGAAAAGGTAGACCGGGATGGCATATCGAGGACACGGCCATCACTGAAAACTATTTCGGGGCACAGTACGATATTCACGGCGGAGCCATGGACCTCATCTTCCCTCACCATGAAGCTGAGATCGCCCAGATGGAAGCGACATCCGGCAAAAAGCCACTGGTGAGATTCTGGATGCACACTGGATTCCTAAACGTCAACGGCGAGAAGATGTCGAAGTCTCTTGGCAACTTCACCACCATCCGGGATATGCTGCAGAAGTTCGATGCCGATTCATTTCGGTTCTTTGTGCTCTCTTCCCATTATCGAAGCCCGATTGACTTCTCAGAGTCGGCTTTAGAACAGTCGAGAAAGAGCCTGGAGCGCATTCGCCAGGCGGCAAAGACCATCGAGGAGGAGCTGGAAAGGACACCGCCGTCTGCGGACGAGGCATCCCAGAAAAACGAAGATGCAAAAACCAAATTGTCCGAATCCCGGGCCAGGTTCCTGGATGCCATGGACAACGACTTCAACACGCCCTATGCCCTAAAAGCAGTCTTCGAACTGGTAAGAGAAGTCAACCGCCGCATAAACGAAAAATCCATTTCCAAAAAGAGCCTGATCGGGGCCGGACAACTGCTGGATGATTTCGGGCGAATACTCGGGATCAGCTTTTCGCCAGCTCATGCCAGACAATCGGAAAATTTCCGGAATAATGAGGACAGGACAGGCAATCTTATTGAATTGCTGATCGATGTGAGGCAAAAACTTCGCGAGAAGAAGGATTGGGCTCTAGCCGACGAGATTAGAAACCGGCTAAACGAGCAGGGCATCATCCTGGAAGACGCGAAAGCCAACGGGGGAAAATACTCGATCAAGTGATCAAGAATATTCATATTAAAATCAAACTGCGCGCGGCCACCCCACCATAAAGGATAGGGCATGCTTCGGGCCGCACGCCCACGTCCGGTTAGCGGTTACTCAGAAATCGTGGAGTCTTCGTTGCCTGAATCCTCTTGATCTGCACGATCGAAACTCTGCATTTGATTTCCCTTGAGATTCCTTAATTTAGTGCTGGATTGTGTCAGCAGTCACGTTCCCAATGGATCGAAAGAATTTACCACTTGACCACTTATTTTACCCCGGAATAGCCTGAAAAGGATTAAGTCCATCCTCCGCCCATTGCTCATACATTAGACTGCAAAATGACGTGAGACCTCAAGAATGAAATCGATCATAATAAAAGGCGCCCGCGAGCACAACCTCAAAGACATAACCGTAACGCTTCCCCGTGACAAGTTCATAGTCATCACCGGCGTCTCAGGTTCAGGCAAATCCACTCTGGCCTTCGACACTATCTACGCCGAGGGCCAGCGCCGCTATGTGGAATCGCTTTCCGCCTACGCCCGCCAGTTCCTGGGCCAGATGGATAAGCCCGATGTCGACTCGATCGAAGGCCTGTCCCCCGCGATCTCCATCGAGCAGAAGACCACCTCCAAAAATCCCCGCAGCACTGTGGGAACGGTAACCGAGATCTACGACTACCTGCGCCTGCTCTATGCCAGGATCGGCGTGCCCCACTGCCCGGTGCACGACATATTGATACAGTCCCAGTCGCCGGAGAGGATCGCGGAGAGCATTCTGGAGGAGGCAAAAGCAGATGCTGAAAAGTCGGAAGGCAACGCAAAAGGCAGAGCTGAAGGCAAAGCGAAGAGCGATGAAAGCTCCGGCAGCAGCCAGGTGACGGTCCTGTCTCCCGTCGTTCGCCAGAAGAAGGGAACCTACGGCCAGCTCTTCACCGACCTGAATAAAGAGGGCTTCACACGGGTGCGGGTGAACGGAGAGATACGCAGAACGGATGAGACAATCGAGCTGGACCGCTACAAAATGCACGATATTGACGTAGTCATGGACCGGCTGGACCCCAGCCAGGACAGATCACGGCTGGTAGAGGCCATCGAGAATGCTCTTAAAAAAGCGGAAGGCCTGGTCATCGCCCTTTTTGCAGAAGGCAGGGAGCATCTCTACTCAGCCACCATGGCCTGTCCCGTCTGCGGCATGGCCTTCGAGGAGCTGCAGCCGCGCATGTTCTCTTTCAACAGCCCCTTCGGAGCCTGCGAGTCCTGCAATGGTCTGGGATTTCGCATGGAGTTCGATCCGGATCTGATCATACCGGACAGAGATCTGTGCATCGCAGATGGGGCGGTGGCGCTGTATCGAAATGCCATCGACGGCTGGCGGGGCCAGCATCTGGCGGCTGTAGCCAAGCACTTTGGATTTGACGTCTTCACCCCCATGAAAGACCTCTCCGAAGAGCAGTACAACACCCTGATGTACGGCTCAGAGGAGAGCATCCAATTCAGCATGAGCATGAAAAATGGTGATGCTTATTGGATGCATAACGGCCAGTGGGAAGGCTTAATTCCGCAGAGCGTCCGCCTCTACGGCCAGACCGCCTCCGAGTACCGTCGGGAGGAGCTGGAGAAGTTCATGCGCATCCTTCCCTGCCTGGCCTGCAACGGCCGCAGGCTGAAAGAGAAGGTGCTGGCCGTAAAGGTCGGAGAAAAGTCCATTGTGGATGTGACCGATCAATCCGTCGGTGAGAGCATCGATTTCTTCGCAAAGCTCTCGCCGAAGCTCCCGGAAAAGGAGCAGGAGATCGCCCGACAGGTTTTGAAGGAGATCTCCTCGCGCTTGGGCTTTCTGGAGCACGTTGGCCTCGCCTACCTCACCTTATCCCGGAACGCCGGAACGCTCTCCGGAGGCGAGGCGCAACGCATCCGCCTGGCCACTCAGATAGGCTCCAACCTGACCGGCGTGCTCTACGTGCTGGACGAGCCCTCCATCGGCCTTCATCAGCGGGATAACGCCCGGCTGATTGAGACGCTAAAAAAGCTGCGGGACCTGGGAAACACGCTCATCGTAGTAGAGCACGATGAGGAGACCATCCGCAGTGCCGATCACGTGCTGGACATTGGACCGGGGGCAGGAATTCATGGCGGCTACGTGGTGGCGGAGGGCACGCCCCTGGAGATCGAGATGAGCGCAGAGTCACTCACCGGCCAGTACCTCTCCAGGAAAAAGACCATCGAGGTCCCGGCCAGCCGCAGGAAGAGCAATACCTTCATTCGCCTTTTGGGCTGCAAAGAGAACAATCTCAAGGACATAGATGCCGCCATCCCCCTGGGCGTCCTGACAGTTGTCACCGGCGTTTCGGGCTCAGGCAAGTCCACCCTCATCTACGACACTCTTTACCGGGCCCTCATGAAGAAGATCTACAAATCAAGTGTAGAGCCAGGCGAGTACGATGAGATTCTTTTCGACTCCGAGGTGGATAAAGTGATCGTCATCGACCAGAGCCCCATCGGCCGGACGCCTCGCTCCAATCCTGCTACCTACACCAAGATCTTCGATCCCATCCGGCTGGCCTTTGCCGAGACCAAGGAAGCCAAGGTGCGCGGCTACAAAGCGGGTCGCTTCTCCTTCAACGTGAGGGGCGGTCGCTGTGAGGCCTGCCAGGGAGACGGGCTTATCAAGATTGAAATGAACTTTCTGCCCGACGTCTACATCGAGTGCGAGGAGTGCAAGGGCACCCGCTACAACCGCGAGACCCTTGATGTCAAGTACAAGGAAAAGTCCATAGCCGAGGTGCTGGACATGACTGTGGAGGAGGCAAGAGAGCATTTCCAGAACATTTCTGCCATCCGAATCAAGCTGGATACTCTTTTGGGCGTGGGCCTGGGCTACATCAAGCTGGGGCAGAGCTCGACCACTCTCTCTGGCGGCGAGGCGCAGAGGATCAAGCTCACCCGGGAGCTGGCCAAGCGGGGCACGGGAAGGACGGTTTACCTGCTCGACGAGCCGACCACCGGACTGCACTTCGATGATGTCAAGAAGCTCATCTCCGTTCTGGACGATCTGGTGGCCAAGGGCAATACCGTGGTGGTCATCGAGCACAACCTGGATGTCATCAAGTGCGCCGACTACATCATCGATATGGGGCCGGAAGGTGGCAATGCAGGCGGGCGGATCGTGGCTGCGGGCACACCGGAAGAGGTCGCCGTCGTGGAAGAGAGCCACACGGGCCGGTATTTGAAGGGAAAGCTTCCCGGATCTATTGCAGCCAGGATATCTTCTAAAAAAAGGGATGAATAGAGCTAAATAATTTAAAGATATTATGCATAGAGAAATTCATCTGCGAGAGACGAAGAGGGAAGTTCTGATTGCTTTCGCTCTGCGCTCATTTGAGGAATTTAAAATGAAGAGACTGGCGAGTATATTTCTTGCTGCTGTCGCTGCGGTTTTATTAGCTCTGGCTACAACTTCTGCCGGCAGCATCTGCGACAATGCCCCCTGTGAAGAAGGCATCAATGTCTTGGCTGGAGAGAATTTTACCATCGAGTTGCCGTCCAACGCTGTTTCAACGGGCTTTGAATGGTGGACCCAGTTCGATACCGAGTATCTGAGCCTTGCAGCCTCGTCCGAACAGTCCGGCAATGCAAAGCCGGGAATGGTTGGCGTGCCCGGCAAAAAGCTCTTTGTATTCAGTGCCAAAAAGCAGGGCAGCACGGATGTTATAATGCTCTTGCTCCAGCCCTGGAAAAACAGCACCGTGGAAGAGAGAAAGATATTCCCCGTCAACATTTCCTAGATGAAATGCCAACCTTGCGACTTCTCTCCTGGAATGTGAACGGTCTAAGAGCCATTTACAAAAAAGGCTTCGTAGATTGGCTTAGAGGAGATATGCCTGATGTGCTCTGCCTGCAGGAGACAAAGGTGGCAGCAGATCAGGTCCCTGCTGAGTTAAAATGCATGCCGGGCTACTTTTCCTACTTTGGCTCCGGCGAGAGAAAAGGGCGAGACGGAGTGGCTCTTTTCTCCAAAACCAAGCCCCTGAGCGTAAAATACACACTGGGAATCGAGGGCTTTGATGACGAGCATCGAGCTATCGTGGCCGATTATGGACAATTCGTGCTCTTCAACGTCTACTTTCCCAACGGCAAAGCCTCCCGGGAGCGGCTGGAGTATAAGATGAAGTTCTATGATCTTTTTTTAGAGCATATCGACAGGCTCAAGTCCGAAGGCAGGGGGGTTGTGATCTGCGGGGACGTCAATACCGCCCACAAGGAGATCGATCTGGCCAGGCCCAAGGCCAACGAGAAGATTTCAGGATTCTTGCCGGAGGAGAGGGCCTGGATGGACCGGCTGGTATTAAGGGGCTTTTTCGACACATTTCGTATATTTCATGCGGAGGGCGAGAACTATTCCTGGTGGGATCTGAAGACAAGGGCTCGCGAGAGAAACGTGGGCTGGAGGATCGACTACTTTTTCGTGAGTGAAAATTTACAAGGCGCCGTCTCGTCGGCGTTTATCCTTAAAGATGTCACAGGTGCTGATCACTGTCCGGTAGGCATAAAGCTCGAAATAGACTCAAGCACCGAGACCCAGGTTCGTAGGAAAAAGGTTTTATCAGTAATTGAGCAAGGGTAAATAATATGAGACTGGCCTGGCCACCGCCCTGGCATCTAATTGTGTCTGTCTTGATCCCGGTAATAGCTTTGGCCTTGGTTCATTTGACGCCCCCGTCCCAGCAGGACGCGCTATCGCTCCCGGCCCTTATTTTCGTGTTCCTCATCCCCGGATATCTCGCCACACTATCTCTATTTCCCGGCAAAAGCGACCTTAGTGGACACAGGCGTGCATTTCTCTGTCTAGCCTCTTCTGCAATGCTAGCCGGGCTATTCAGCTTTATTCTGACGGTTACTCCCCGGGGACTGCAGAGTGCGTCTTTAGCCACAACTCTCTCTCTTCTGGCCATATTGCTGGCGGCGGTGGCCTACGGTCGATGGTCGAATCTGCCCCGCAAGAGGAGATTTCTTCTTTTGCCAAAGAGGGGGTTGGGATCGACCCGGGCCTTTCCTCTGACAAGCATCCCGAGCAGGCATGCCGTTCTGGCTATCATCCTATTGGCAGCCTGTTTTATAGCGGCTCTGGCTTTTGCCTTTGGCCCATATCAGTTTACTTCCGACGAGCCGTTCACAAAGCTTGAGGTCACCTGGCCAAAGGAAGCATTAGGCACTCCATCTTCGTCTTTAGAGGAAGGAAAGGAACTATTCGCCCTGGCCAAGATAATAAATCACGAAAAAAGGCAGATGAATTACACATTAAAGCTGATATTCAGGAATTCCGTTTTATTTAGCAGAGACCTGATTTTGGGTGGGGATGAGAGCTGGCAGGAACAGATAAGCTTCATGCTGACTGGTCGGGCAAAATCGCCGGGGCCGGAAGCTCTTGATCTCCTGCTCTATAAAGAGGGTGAATTATCTTCCCCCTACAAAGAAGAACGCCTCTGGGTCAATTTATCTCAAAATAATTCTACCGTATTCAATATCACTGCATCTAATGTCACCGTGTCCAATGCCACAAAAAACAATTCATCCGTAATTATTGAAGATAATAGCAAGGTAACCGTTCTCAGCGAGGGAAGTGGTGGCATGGGAGGCGGCAGCTCATCGAGTAGCAGTCAAACTGTGGCAAAAAAACCCGCTTCTCAGAAGGCTTTGCAGCCTGAAAAAACTGCAAGTTCTCCTTCCACGACTGCGACCAATACCGTCGGCAAAGTGCAGAGCGATACCACAGTTGCCGGAAAAAATGTCTCGAGCCCAAGCCTCAAATCGAGCAAAGAGAATCTGACTGATAAAGACAATCTGTCAATTAATCGGGCTGGCACGCTAGCAAAAATCGCACCATCGCCATCCATCACAGTTGCAGCCAATGAAACGAAAGCTGCCTCTTCATCTGCAGCACCTAACGTTAATGACAATGTCGATAACAGCACAGGAAACATCTCAGATAAGACCGCCAAAAACAAAGACGGCTCATCCAGTGAATCCGACCTATCCCGTGCTATCAGCCAATCCGAAATAAAGCTTGATGAGTCTCAATGGCAAGGAATTGCCAAATCCAATCGGCTCCCTGTACTAAAGGCACTGGTGCCGGACAGAGCCAGCCCCCAGCAACAGGGAGCTGCAATCTTCTGGAAGGCCGAGGCAACAGATGAAGAGGGCGATAAAATCCTTTACAGGTTTTTCCTGGATGGCCAGGAAGTGAGGAAATGGTCCAAAATCAATAGCTGGAGCTGGCTATCTCAAGACATGCCGGCAGGAGACTATCAGATAACTGTCCTGGCAATAGATAGCAAGCATGCCTCTTTGGATTCATTCGATAGCATTATAAATGCGAGCTTCACTTTAATCCGCCCCAATCAGGCACCCGTTTTGCAGGAACTCAAGCCGAATAGTCTCAGTCCTCAGGGCAGGGGAAGTATTATCACCTGGACGGCCAGCGCCAAAGATCTGGATAACGACACAATTTACTATAAGTTTATGAAGAACGACGTGGATGTAACCGGTTGGTCGGCGTCGAATTCCTGGATATGGGATACCTCTCCGGAAACGCCTGGAGACTATAAGATTTCCGTCCTGGCTAAAGACGGATTGCATTCATCAAAAAATTCATTCGACAGCTCTATGGATAGCACATTTGCTCTGACACTGCCCAATGGCATCCCGGAAGTTACAGAGCTAAAAGCGGACCGGACCGGTCCTCAGGCCAAAGGGAGCGTCATAACCTGGACTGCGATTGTCGCTGACCCCGATGGAGACGCCGTTTCCTACAAATTCCTTGCTAATGACAAAGAAGTTAGGGAATGGTCGTCGTCGAATTCCTGGATCTGGGATACATCTTCCGCCAGGCCCGGTGAGTATAGGATTAAAGTCCTGGCCAGGGACGGCAGGCATGCCCCTATGGATTCATTTGACAGCTTCAAAGACGCGGTCATCACCATTACTATTGTCGACTCAAATCAGCCGCCTGTCTTAAAGGCTCTTTTGCCAGACATCGCCAGCCCAGCGGTCCAGGGGGCGACAGTGATCTGGAAGGCAGAGGCCCAGGATCCGGAAGGTGATAAAATCCTCTACAAATTCCAGCTCAATGGCCGGGATATGGGCAGATGGTCCGAGTCAGCCAGCTGGAAATGGTCCACTCGGGATCTGGCTCCAGGAGACTATAAAATCCGGGTTTTGGCAAGAGACGACAAGCATGCCTCCGAGGAATCCTTCGACAGTTCTATGGATGCGGTTTTCTCTCTTATCTCCGAGATAGATCAGCAGATAGACCAGCTGATGAAAAAGAGGTCCGCTGATACTTCCCTGCAAGGAAACCTATCGTCTGCAGACATTCAGGTAGCTTCAGTCAATGGCACAAACACCAACGCGGTTCTGGGAAAAAGCAGCAGCACCGCCGGGCAGGAAAAGGCAGTTACACCTCGAAAGCTAGGCGGCTAGGTGCAAGAAATTTATGGCCGGTATTCTCCGGACATCATAAGTTTCGAGCCACCATTTACTGCGAAATTTTTAACTGTAGAGATTCTCAGAACATATCAGAAATTCATGCTACGCCTTGAGATTTAACTTTATCTCAGAATATTAATCTTGAAAACATCAAGTTCTCGTGCCCAGGGTGGCCAGCAGGCGCTCGTCCTCCTGGCCCGGCTGCCCTGTGGGTGGCGGCGTCCGGAGCCCTGGCTGCTGCCGTCGCCGCTTACGGGCCGCGGGAGCACGCAAGCGGGGGGAGCGCTGCGGTCAGCTCGGTTCTTGTTGCATTGAGTAGGTGGCCGGGTTGAGGTGAATTTCGGGGATGATTGGCAATCATTAAGCTCCTTGTGATGGGTAGAGCTACAGGCACTCATTCTATCCCTCCCGGCTTTCGGGACAAACACACTCGCCAAGCGATGGATAAAGACAAATACAAAAAGATCAGAAATGTATGCAATGAAGCAGCTTTCGGCATATGTCTCAGGCAACGTCCAGAGGGTAGGCTATAGGGCAAGGGTTATCCAACTGGCCAATGGATTAGGGCTTAAAGGCTTTGTCGAGAACTTGAATGATGAACGAGTTAGAATCATAGCTGAGGGTGAAGAAGAAAAGCTGAAGTTATTCGAGGGAGCCATAGATATAAAAAACAGCCTCATCAAGGTTTCATCCATCGAAAAGGAATATTCTGATGCTCATGGATATTTCGGGGGCTTCTATAAACTGGTCGGGACGGGTGAGACCGACTCACGTCTTGATGAAGGAATTAACGTCCTAAAGGGTATGAAAGATGTTCTAATTCAAATTCTTAATAAACAAGATGAGACTACTCATGAGATAAAGGAAACGAATAGAAACCTGGGCAGCAAGATGGACCAGATGCTGGACAAACAGGATCAGATGCTGGACAAACAGGATCAGATGCTGGACAAACAGGATCAGATGCTGGACAAACAGGATCAGATGCTGGACAAACAGGATCAGATGCTAGGCAAGCAAGATGAAACCATTTCCGGGATCAAGGACATAAACAGCAAGATGGACCTGACGCTGAACAAACAGGATCGGATGCTAGGCAAGCAAGACGAATCCATTTCCGAGATCAAGGACATGAACAGGAGCTTAAACGATAAGATGGACAAGGTTCTGGACAAGAGCGATATCCTGGAGTTGAAGGGCGATGTGGCTGACATGAAGTCAGTTCTCAGAGCCAAGGGAATAATTTAACACTATTTCTAATTTAACTTTGTTGAGCGCTTTCGGCTTTTCTTGAGTCTTCGGCCTGCCCTTTATTCTTGCGGCTGTGCTTGCCCTCCCGGCCCGGCAGCGGCCGTCGCCGCTCACGGGCGAAGGAGCGCGCGCGGGCGGGGGCGAGGCGGTCAGCCTGGCCCATGCGCCATCGAGCAGAAGGCCGGGGATACCGTCGGCCTGATCAAGGCCCTTGCTATTGATAGTGCCTATATCTCCTGAGGGAGAAGGGGAAGCATGATTGCCCAGGTGTCATTTAATGGCACAGATTCCTTCAAGTTTTCCAGATCTTCAAATCCTCAACTCTCCTAAAATCGGCGTCGTTGGTCGCCAAATTTGTCAGTTCGTTTCGTCTCATGATTGCAGGATGGGCGGAATCCATAGCCAATAAAATAACTGTGGCTGAGTTAGAAGCAGAGTAGGAGAGAATCCTGATGCGGGTGAAGAACAATCCCTGCGTGCGAAAGGTGCTAATTGCTTCTGACTAAATTACTCCCTTGCACAGCTCCCCGCTTGCCAGATCCTCCCGGAAGAAGTCTTTCGGCGTGCGCCTCCCTAGCGCCAGGTCGAGCTTGCGCCTGGCGTAAAAGGGCGCCAGACGGCGAACCTCGTTGGCAAACCATTTGGGATAGAGCTTTTTCACTTTGTTATACCGCAGCCAATCCAGACCGTAGTAGCGGGCATTCATCTGCCAGGTGATGTACGCCACCTCCTCCTCGGAGAGGTGGCGCGTCTTTAGGTTGGCATGCAGCCCATCGTACCTGGTGAAGTCGCTGTTGGTGACAAGTCCCATCTCCTCCAGCTCGGCACGCATCTGTGTCTTGGGATAGGGCGTGGAGATGTAGAAGATGGGAAAATCCACCTTCATACGCCTGGCCAGCTTGAAATTCTCCCACAGGTCTTCCTCATCATCATCGGGATTGCCGCCGATCAGGCCCGTGGACACGATTATATTATTATCATGCAGGTACTGCACCGCTTTTTCCGCATCATTGGACATCTTGCCCTTGCCCAGAAATTCCAGGTTCCTCTTGTTGATGCTCTCCACTCCCAAAAAGACGCCATCGAAGCCCGCTTCTCCCATCTTGTCCACCAATTGCCTGCTCGATGCTATCCCCGAGGCGGATGCCTGCGTCTTGTAGCGCAAATGAGTAAGCCCGGCATCGATGATGGCCTGGCAGAGCCGTTCCAGCCGCTTGGGATCGAGAGTGATGTTGTCGTCAGGGAAAAATATCGAGCCTGCTCCATGCGCTTCTGCGTCCCGGATGTCCTCGATCACTCTTTCGATGGAAAAGCGCCGGAAGCGGCGGCCGTACATGAGATTGATGGAGCAGAACTTGCAGCCCTGCGTGCAGCCCCGGCTGGTCTCCACGCAATCGATGGGCACATCAAAGCTGTAAAAGCCCCTGGTGATGAGACGCGCATCCCTTTTGGGCATGGCAATCTCCTCTACCTTGAGCAGAGGTCTGGGGGGATTGTGGACCATTTTTTCCCCTTTAACATTCCTCTCTTCCTCGTGGTAAGAGAGGCCCAGGATGCCTCGCGGACTTTTTCCGGCCAACAGAGCCTCTACCAGCTCCCGGAAGGTAGCCTCTCCCTCGCCGCGTACAATGTAGTCGATGAGAGCCGCATCCGGGCTTTCGCCGATCTCTTCTGCGGCCAGCGTGGGATGGTAGCCGCCGAAAACCGTCTGTGCGCCAGACTGCTTGGCAATGGCTGCCAGGGCCAGAGCTTCTTGATACTGAAAGCTCATGGCGGTCAGGCCCACCAGGTCGTAGCCGTTTACGATTCGGCTCACATATTCGCGGTGATTTTTCAGGCCGTGAATGTCCGCCACATGCACCGTGCATAAATCATCCACATGCGCAGCCAGCGATGCCAGGCC
Organism: Methanothrix sp.; assembly: GCA_023229165.1. GTDB lineage: Archaea > Halobacteriota > Methanosarcinia > Methanotrichales > Methanotrichaceae > Methanothrix. The sequence goes on along the minus strand of JALNZQ010000011.1, from coordinate 8,100 downwards.
GAGATTTGGAACACGGGCGATGCGATCAAAATCAAGCTGAACTACTGGAGATGATAGTAATAATATTTTCATCCATTACCTTCTCGCATCTTACTTTTGCCCGATCTGGCTCTCATCCACTTTCAGCAGCCGCAGGCCGGCATTCCAGTCGAATTTATTGGCCCGGCTTATGTAGGCAGCAACCTCTTTCACACCATTCCAGCCGCCGTAGCGATAGGCATTGGACCATACCCGGCCCGAGGTGCGAAAAGGTGCATGCCAGGGATGGACCTGCTTGAATGACCAGTCCAAGATTACCGGAAACTCCTCCGGCTTGATGCGAGGATGATTCCAGACCATGTGCTTGCCGTCGTGATGATGATAATCGTTATCCCAGATGCCGAACTTCTCCTCGATCTCCGTCCACATGGGCGTCTGGGGCAGTGGAGTTATGACGCAGATCTGAGTTATGTCCAGCTTCAGAGCCGCGAGCTTCTTTATGTCCTCGCGCAAGGACTCCTGGGTGTCCTCCTCAAAACCGATCATGTAATAACCCACTGTGCCAAGATTCCTGGCTTGCAGCATGCGTAGCGTCTCTAAAATGTCCTCGGTGCCTTCCTTCTTTTTCATGTCATCCAGACGCTCTTGATGCAGGTTCTCGATGCCGATGGCCGCACCCCCAAAGCCGGCCACCTTTCTGCCGTTCTTCTTTCTCATGTCCGCCCAGTCATCGATCTTCTTTCTGAGATAATCGGCCCGCGCCATGCATCCCCAGACCATCTGGTACTTGTCCAAAAGCTCTACCACCGCATCGGCATGGCGGCGATTGCAGCCGAAGTTCTCATCCTCGATCAAAACCACATTGATGCCGTGCTCTTTGTAGTAGGCCAAAACTCGCTCTATGCTCTGCAAAGAGATGATATTGGGCTTATTGCAGAAGACCGGCGTCTGGCAGAACTTGCAGCCCACCGGGCAGCCGCGCGTGGTGAACATCACACCGTAAATGTTCAGCTTGATATTGAAGGGCGAATTAAGATATTCGATAAGCGGGGGGTGGATTATGTCTTTGATCTGCCGTCCGAAATAGGGGGCGAGCTCTCGCTCCGAGTAACCCACGAAGATCCTGTCGAACCTGTCCTGCACTGCGGTGGTCAGCGCGCCATAGTTTCCCGCCCATACCTCGCCGACTCCAGCGGCACGCGCTGCATCTACCATCTCCATGGCTTCATGGGTCTCACTCAGGTAAAAGGAGAGCCCCACCACATCCCAGCCCTCTTGCAGCTTCTTCTGGTACTCATCCCAGGTGGGAAACTCCAGGATCTCCAGCTCAGGAATGTTCTGCTTTAGAAATCGCAGGCCGAAGGACTGGATGCGCGGCCAGTAGAATCTGAACCACGACCTGGTATTGGCTCCGATGTAGTCGTAAGGCTCGGAGCCTTTTCTATAAATGGTTGCGAACAGAACACGGGGAGTCATAAACGCCCTGTCCTGTCCCATGGAAGATTAAGCTTACGATTCCGGACGGGCTGAAATGCTCTTCTCAACCTTTCCGCGGGCCAGGAGGTTCTCGTAGGCAATGCAGGCCAGCTCGCTGACATCGATGCCCATCTCTCTGGCGATCAATAGGACCACGGCATCCAGCTCCACCAGCTTTTTCAGGGAATCCTGTTTCTCATTGGCGAGAGCAATGACCTCTTTTCGGCTCATGCCCGTATGGGAGGTGATAAGCCTAATTCCCTGATCCAGTATGCCCTCCTCCGTGGACGGCTTGAATCCCATGGGAACATCCACTGCCGCAGCGTCAAAGATTGCATTTACCATTTCTCCTTCCATCTTGACCATGCCTTCAGCTTCCGCTTCCCTCAAGAGAGAGCGCACTTTCTCAGGAGGCCCCCATTTCAGGTCGAGAGAGAGAGCAAAGATAAAGTCACTGATCTTCAGGCTCGTCTTGCCGCGCTTCTTGAAGGGCGTGGCCACCAGAAAGGCTTTCTCAGGGTCCAAGGAAACACCGACCTGTTGGTCTGATGCATAACAGATATAAACTAGCCCGTCGAAAAGGGAAGATTATTATTCCTTAGAGAGAGAGTTTATAAATAGGAAAAGTAGTGGGAAACTAACTATAGTAAAATCCGGCGTATGCCATCGTGTGGTGTTAGATGAGGCAGATATACCCAATTGTTATTCTATTCCTGCTGATTGCCGCCAGCTCCGCCCAGCTGGCTGCAGACAAGGAAAGATTCGATGTTGTGCTCCATTCCGGTGAACTGGAGGAGAGGACACTAAAGGTAACCAATATTGGGGATGCGACAATCTTCAATATCTCAAAAACCGAGATGAGCGGAACTGCCAAAGACTACATATTCCTGGACATGCCCAAGGAAAAACCGCTCATGCCCCAGGATAAAGCAGAGATTAAGATCTATTTTGCCCTGCCTCCGGAGACGCGACCGGGATCTTACACAGGATTTATATATTTACTGGATAGCGCTCCTCCCTCGCTGCCCATGAGAATAGACTTCGACCTGACAGTCATCGGACAGGAGAGCTATGGCATTGGCATGACCATAGATGATGCCAAGTCTGCCATGCTTTCTGCCAATGCCGAAGATATCGCTCAGTTCGATCTGGCTGTCAAAAACCTGGGCGCTTTTAGAGATGTGGCCTCTATCGACGCCGGGCCGCTGCCTGAGGGGTGGATCGTGAACTTGATGGATGGAGAAAAAACGCTCGACCTTCCCTACGATGTGCCTTTGGACGCGGGCACAACTCATACCATGAAGCTGCAGGTTCAGACAACCAAACCAGGCAAGAAAGGCAATCTTGCAATCCTAGCCACGTCCTTAGGCAACCAGTCCAAAAATTCTTCGGTTGAGGCCGAGGTTGATTTTGCCGCAGCAGTTCGAGGCTACAACGTGGAAATCACGGTCCCGGAAAAAATTGTGACCAACAAGACCTACAAAGGCTCCTTCAACATTATGCTGGATGTTAAGGAGAAGGTAATGGTGGGAATAGTAACGCCTCCAGAGCTCATGGTTATACCTCTATCTCAGATGGTAGACGTCAGCCCGCATAGCCCCGGCGTTGCCAATTTTACCCTGCTGGCTTCGACTGCAGGCGACTATCCACTTGTCTTCCGGCTCATGGACTCTCAGGGCATTCCCATGCCGGAAGAGATTGCATCCATCAACGTGATCTTGCCGCAAGGTATGGTCATTCTGACGGGCGATGACTTCCTCTACAGCACAATTGCATCCGTAAGCCACCTTGGCAATGGAACTGCTGATTTCGACATAATCACCGTTCCCCCCGGAAAAATAAGTGAAACGGATCAGGAGAAGCTGCAAGACTATTCCAAGATTTTGATTTTGGGCAATCAATCCATCGTCTCTAAAGATGCCGAAAAGGCACTTCAAGGGGTCAAAATCGAGCGCATTGAAGGAAGCAGCCTTTACGAAGAGTGCTGGCTCTTTGCAGCAGAAATCTGGCAGAATGGAACAGCCGAAGTGGTCTTATCCGGCACTGAGCCTGCGGATCTATTCAGGGCCTATCAGGCGGCCAGGATGACCGGCACGCCAATCGTGGTATGCGAGGGCGATGTGACCGATAACGCCAATGCTGCCATAGCGGAAATGACCAAAAGAAATGTCACCCTCTCCAGGGTGCTCCTCGTAGGCGAGATTGGTGCGAAGTATACAAAGCCGCTGCAAGATGCAGGCGTTAAAACAGAAGAGGTGAAAGCTTGAGGCTGCAATATCTAATACTATTCATAGTAATCATGTCCAACTGCTTAGCAGAGGACGCACCCCTGCAAAGAGGTGTTAAGGGCGACCTTGATGATGTGATTTTGGTCGGAGCAGACGATTGGCATGCAGCCATTGCAGCTACTCCTCTGGCCATTTGGTCTGAGGAAAATCAGACCAAAGCTTTGCCCTTGTTGATTCTTCCCAAAGAGGTCCAGGCTGGGGATAGAAACGGCTGGGTGGAAGAGAGCGATCTGCAGAGATATGATTCCTCTGCCATCCTTAGCACATTCAAGGCGGCAAATATCAGCACCATAACCATCCACGGGACGGGAGATCAAGCAAAATCTCTGGTTGAAGCAGCTCACAAAGACGGGCTGAAAGCTTACATTACAGCAACTCTTGAGGTTCCTGTTATCTCCGAGCCGGTGGCGGCAGAAGATATAGAAGAATTGCCGCAGGCCAGGAAAGTCATGCTTTCAGAGGCAGGACACGACATATCAATGGCTGACGATTCCAAGATCGATAAAAGTCTGCTGCAGGTGGCAAATCCCGATATAGGTGGCAATGCCACACTTTTTTGCCCTGCAAACCAAGAGGCAAGGGATTATCTCTACAATCTTATCGAAACGCTGATAGACGACTACAAGGCCGATGGCATTGTGCTTTATAATTTCGGCTTCCAGGATGAGAACTATTGCTACTGCAATGTCTGCAAGGAGAAGTTCTATCAGGATACCGGGATAGATCTCAGCAAAGTCAATATCAATAGCTACAACCAGGAGAGATGGACAGAGTGGAAGCAGGATCAACTCATGATGATTGTAAATTATGCCCGAAATATAACCTCGGATTTGGGTCCTGTGAAGCTTGGTGTGGCTTTTGATAATCCCTTCGATCGCAGCCGGGGCTACAACTTCGCCGATATCGCTAAGGTGACGGACTTTTCCTTAATATCTCCCCTCTCCACTCAGGATGTAGGACAGGCCTGCCTTCTCAGCGAAAAACCGGTTTATGTCCGTTTGAGCGACGATTACCTCGGATACGTTCTCTCCACCCAGAATGTAGAGGGCACGGTTAAGTACATCGAGGACCTCATAAAATCAGGCGCCGCAGGAGTTGCCTTCGAGTATAACGTAGTTCATACGCCCGTTTGGTCGGAGCTGGAGCCACCATCATCGGCCGCTCACTGGCTACTGGGTCAGTTAGGCGGAAAGACCCTCGCCATAGGAAATGTCTCCTGGAAATGCGACGAGGCGCTGCAGGCAAATAGCAGCTCTGAGATGGCTGAAAAGATAAGCCGGTACTGGAAAAGCTCGCCAGGAGCCGTAATTGTAGGCGAAAATTACAGCGCGGCCCTCATTGCCGCACCAATTGCCTCATATCTTAATTGGCCGCTCCTCTTTGTGAACAGTGTGCTGCCTAATGAGACGGCAATCGCATTATCACGCCTGGATGCAAAAGAGGCTGTGATAGTAGGTCCAATCTCGCCAGTCGTGAGGCAGAGATTGAGCCAAATGAATATCTCCTTGCAGGAAGGAAGCTCTAAATTTCTCGCCCTGCAGATGAGCAAAAGGGGTGATCGCTCGAATATGGTGGTCTTTACCAACTCACATGATCTCTCGCTTCTACCGCCGGTGCCAAATCCCGTAGTAGAGCGAACACTTGTTAACGATCTGCTGATAAGGACAGAAATAAGCCCAAGCCAGGTACCGGCCGAGGAGCTGGGAGAGATTGTGAGGCTCAACGTAACCCTGAGCAATACCGGCAAAGAGGTGCTGAAAGATGTGCGATTGCTGGACGTCTTCCCCATGGGCAGGTTCATAAAATGGCCACGGCCACAAATGGGCGAGGCAAATGTCACCGATCCCTATACCGGCCGACCATCGGATGCCATAAATGCATTCCTCAACGGGTCCATGCTTCGCTGGAATATAAACAAGCTTGAACCAGACAAGTCCGCCAGTTTGATTGTGGAAGTGGAACTGCTCTACCCCATGGACTCTGGCTGGGAAGAGCGAATGGACACTGGGGCTACGGCCGCATACGATGGATATTCCTATAACCATACCCTGGAGAATGTGGATGACGGGCCGGCAATCAATCTGACCTACCCCACCTGGATATACTCGGGCAGAACGAACATATCCTGGAACCTTGACCGTGACGCAAGTTACACCGCTCTGAACCTCTACAACCCGGACAAACGAAACGGAAGCATTAAGATCACAGATATCAAGCCTGATAAGCTCTATGAAGTGCGAGTGCAGATGCTAACGCCAGGCAAGTGGATTTTCAATATTGAGGCAGGGAACGGTTATGCCCGCAGAACGAAAAACTACACCATCGATGTTCGCTCCAATATTGAGGCTGTGAATATTTCTGCATTCAGCCACACCAAAGTTCCCCGGCTGTCCCTGGTTGCGGCTCATGCAGCAGCAGCTCGCCGGGCAATTTTGCTGGACGTGGCTAAAGACCCGCAGCAAATTGATCCTATGATTGAGGAGCAAGCTTTAAGGCAGAAGGTCGATGATCTTATGCTCTCACCCCACTATCTGATGGTTGTGGGCGATCCGGGGTCGATGCCTTTCATATCCACCGGTCTGATTCAGAAGCTATCGGAGATCATGGAGTACGAGGTTTACAGGGACTATCAATTGCCCATAAATGATGAGAATTACAGCAGCGTAGCAGTGGGCCGAATCATGGGGCTTTCCGTTTACGATGCGTCTCAGCTCCTGGCTCGCACCCTGGCCTATGATCGACTGAATGGATCCTGGAAGAATAATGCCCTGGTCATATCTTCGCCGCCCCTCTCTTACCCGCAGGCTCCCACTGCTATGAGAGTCAGAGACTATTTGAGGGAGACAGGGCTGCAAGTCAAGGACCTGCGTTACGAGGAGGCTAACTACCAGCAAGTCATTTCGCAGATGAATAACGGCCAGAATATTGTGAACTTCGATCATCACGGAAATGAAAACAAATGGCAGTTGTCGGATTGGTCGATGGTGGATCCTTCGCTTACCGGAGAGCATGTAAAGGAGCTAATTCTTTCACCCCAGACAACCACCTCAAGCGCCTGTGTTACTGCAAACCTCAAAGGGTACTACCTCAATGTGACCGGCACCAGGATGTACATCCCCATGAACCTGGAGGACTCCATTGCCCTGTCCTTTATAAGAGCAGGAGCTGTAAATTATATTGGAGAGTCTGCCCTTTCCTGGATCTTCGTGTCGGAAGATTCCTCAAAGAGGTTTTATCAATCCCTGGTCTTCGAGAATGCTACGGTGGGAGAGGCCGCTCTTGACGCAGATAACCTCATCCGGCTGAAGTTCCAGGGTGCGGAGAACATCAAGGCAATCTCTGATTACGATGAGGCTTTGCCTGATTGGGATTATTCGGTTTCAGAGATGCTCAATCAGACTGCCTACATGGATGCCATGCTGGGAGATCCCAGCTTCCGGCCGGCTCTGCCTAAAACACCAACTTACCCTTACAGCACCGTGGTGGAAACCGTCAATGCTACAAGCGAGAACAAGAGCATAGTCAAGGCATCCATAACACCCATGAACGAGAGCGCAACCGACTGGATCTACTGGATCGAGACGGATAGCACCAGCGGGGAACTTAATCTCAATGCACCGCCTGCCATCATCGGCGAGGTTTTGCTGCCCAAAGATGCAGACAAGATCGTGGTCAAGGAAAACGGCCTTTCTGTCTGGCATGATGAATATACGTTAGGCGAAAAAAAGAAGGTGATGTGGCCCATCATACGGCCAAGGCTCAATGAGTCGAGGAGCTTTCAGATAGAGTATGTGCTCATCCCCGGCCTGGTTCAGCGCATCAATGTAACGGCCGGCTGGAATGCCATAGCCATATACCTCAAGCCGAAAGATGCCACGGCCTCCAAGTACCTGGCGAATAAGCCCTACCGGAGCATATTCTCCATTGCCGGCGAGGGATGGGACTTCGGCATGAAGGATGATGGCATGGTCAATGTGACCAGCTTTTCGCCCGGTGAGGGCTATCTTATCGACAGCGCCGACAACTTCACCATAGAGATCCATGGAAAGCCCGTCGATCTGCCCTATCGCCTCAATCTGCATGCAGGATGGAATATGATTGGACTTCCTGTGAACAAGACGGTAGATTTAGACAACATAACCGTGAATGCGGAGCATAAGAGGTACAAGTATCCAGAGGCGGTAAATAAAGGCCTGGTCTCGGCTTTCGTCTGGAAGTATGAGGAGCAGGGCTGGACGCACCTGGGCGAGAATGAGACACTGGTTCCGGGAATGGCCTATCTTTTCGAGGCTATGGACGAGGCAAAGCTGGAGTTCCGCTGAGTAATATCAGCAGAACTCTTTTTTTTTTAGTTTAT
>JALNZQ010000173.1 GCA_023229165.1 Methanothrix sp. | reverse complement strand
GATGACAGTGTCACGGATGTCGATTTCGAGACCGTGTGGGGAATGGGACATACTACTGCCGAACGCAGCGGCAGCAGTACGGACAATTTCATTTCCTGGGTCAATAAATGCGTAGAACCGAAATGAATGCCTGGAAAGCGGCTAAGGCCGCTGACCTTTTATTTTTATCGCAATACCCTGATGCTTGCGGCGGGGTGTGCCGCTGCCGTTTGATCTTAAACGAAAATTATTGATAACTCGTCCCTGCCACAAGTTGCGGTTCGTGCCCTCGACCATGCAGACAACATGCCAATATCTGTATCCTGACTGGCCGGGGTTGCCAGGACTGCGGCCTCGGCCAGTCCAGCTTCCAGCCTCCCCCGCAGCAAGGCCCGGATTTCCTCTAGCTCCCCCAGGCCTTCTAGCTTCCTTGCCGCGAGCCATCCGTCTGCCACCAGCACCCATATTTCTCGGTCAAATGAGATAGAATGGCTTCTCAGAAACGCCTATTCCGCCAGGTTTTCTCTATCACTTTGGCATCCATTCGAGCTTTCTTTCTCTTGCCTGCACGCATTCTATGGCCATGGATGATGTCGTCTTCTTCACATCCCTCCATCAAAACATCGCCGTGCTTCACTCTCGGTTCCGCCCAGCAATACCGATAAATTATTATCATTAGCCGAGCTATAAAATGCAAGGTGAATGAAAAGCCTATGTCCATGACAAAGCTTGATAAAAAAAGCAGGATTGTGCTTCCTGCTGATTTGATTGCCAGACTTAAAATGAGCCCAGGAGACGAGTTTGTCATAGGCGAAGCCACAAGCGACTCGATACTCCTGAAGAAGAAGGACCTACGAACCATATTGGAAGGCGTTATAAAAGAGGGCCGGAAGCTGGATCTCGATAAGATTGAGAGAGATGTCGAGGAAGAGGGCAACAGAATTGCACGAGAGAAGTATAGAATGCGCTCTTTCGCAGTGGAGCTCTATCGTGAAGGCAAGCTCTCCCTAGGCAAGGCAGCAGATCTGGCCGGGGCCAGGAGCAAATGGGAGATGCTGATGCTGCTCAGCAAGCGGAGCCTCCATCAGAACTCTCCAAAGACCTGTCAATACCGATAAATTAATATCATTAGCAGAGCTATAAAATGCAAGGTGAATGAAAAGCCTATGTCCACGGCAAAGATTGATGAAAAGGGTAGGATTGTTCTCCCTACCGATTTGATAGCCAGGCTTAAAATGAACCCTGGCGACGAGTTTGTCATAGGCGAAGCCACAAACGACTCGATACTCCTGAAAAAGAAGGATCTACGAACCATATTGGAAGGCGTTATAAAAGAGGCCCGGAGGGTGGATCTCGATAAGCTTGAGAGAGATGTCGAGGAAGAGGGCAACAGAATTGCGCGAGAGAAGTACAAGATTTTTGCTGGACACTAACGTCTTCATTGCCGCTGCAAAAAGAGGATGGACAAGGACCACGGATCTGGTCTTAAGGCTTGTCGATGGCGAGGAGGATCTCATCGCCAATGAAGCCCTCATCGGTGAGTACAGGAAGTATGCCCGCGAACTTGGCGATTACGGCCAGCTTCTTCTTGATCAGCTTTTGCATAAGGTAGTTGTTTTAGAGATCTCCGATGAAGTCATAACTCGATGCAAGCCTATTTTTCCAGAGGGACAAGACGCGGACATACTCCATGCTGCTACATGCTTGAGTGCAGGTGGAATCCTGATCTCGAATGACCGGCATTTTGACAAGATCAAGGAGGCAAGGATAATTGAGGTCTGGACGATCTCGGAAGCTATTGCCAAAATGCTTTGAATTGTAGATGATCGCCGTTTCCAACTCCACATTTGTGATGACAAAATAGAAGATCGTTCAAAAGATGGATTGATGGTGCCCCCGAAATATCGCATAATAATAGAAGAAGACCCTGAAGAGGGCGTTTATATCGCTTCGGTGCCTTCGCTTCTTGGATGCCATACCTTCGCAAAGAATGCAGAAGAAGCTGCTTTGATGACTGAAGAGGCCATCGAAGTCTATCTTGAAACGCTGCGTGATTTTGGAAAAGGTATTCCAATCGAAGATGTCTGATGCATTTGAGAGCGAGCAGGTCGAATTCATGCGCGGAAAAATCTTATCCGGTCTCGGTCAGGCCCAGTACTTCCTCACCCGTGAGGGCTACTGCCGCCAGTTCCTGGAGCGCCTGGGCTTCGTCCCCTTCCCCGGCACCCTGAATGTGCAGCTGGAGGGGCCCTTCCCAGCGGAGCAGACCGCGATCAAGATCGAGGGCTTCGCCGAGGAGGGCCGCACTTTTGGCGAGTGCAAGTGCTACCGCATCAAATTAAACGGGATCGAGGCCGCTGTGGTCCGGCCCGAGAGGAGCCGCTATCCGCCGGAATTAATCGAGGTCATAGCGCCCGTAAAGTTGCGTGCGCTGGGGCTGGAAGACGGCGATACCGTTGAGGTAATATTATTATGATCAACTGCTATTTAGCGTACTCTACGTTTTCCATCTCGCTGAACTCTTTGTCTCCAGTTAAAAATTTTATTCCAAGCTTCCTGGAACACGAATAGCCAAGGGCATCCACGAGAGAAAGCTTCTTTCCAGTCCTATTTGCAGAAGATCTAAAATCAGACGCATTCAGGTAATCTGAATCGTCAGTAGGAATAACCACAATCTTGGCTCTAACTGTGCCGATAACATTTGCTGCTTCATCACGTCCAAAATCCCTGAAAAGAGCATAAGTCAACTCAAGAATGTTGAATTCCGTAGCAACTAAATCCACATTGGAATAGCACTTATAGTTGGGATTTCCCTTGAGAAGCTCTACGAGTGCATAAGTATCTGCAAATAGCCTATCCATTGATCTCTCTCAGCTCGTCCTTTAATGATTGAGTGTCGATCTTCCATCCTTTTAATAGGCCGAAGAGGCTCTTTTTCTTTAGTTCAATGTCCACCTCTTCCCCCTCCATCAGGTCCAGCTTATCAAGAGGCCTCAGAACATTGTTTTCGTATCTTGCCTTCACAATCATCCCTTCACCAGAATCATGTAGTCTCGCAAGTTTAAATATTTAGCCTGAGCCGCCATAAAGCAGATAGCCGCCGACAGATCCCCCGCGTCCAGCGCGCGGGGCCGGATTCTCGATTGCACTTGGATTCGAGAGAAAAACGGCGGCAGCGCTACCCGCGACAAAAAATGCGGGCATTTGGGGCGCCGTCGCAATTTGACATTCAATTCGGTCCAGTCACTAGCCTTTTTTACTCAGCTGTTCCCTTCATCACTCCATACTTCTCGCCCATGAGAATATGAACATCAGGCGTCGCCGTCATTTCGAATCCGGCCTGTTTCTGGAAGAGCATAACGAAATCGGACCCTCCGAACAGGAAATTGCCGAGCATTTCACCCTTCTCATGAGTGGTTCCTACTATAACACCATCCTCGAAGTTGACGGAAGACACCTGGGCCATGCCCATGGGAATAAGCGCCACCAGCCCATATTCTCCCGCATCTACTATTACGTAACCACGAGTCTGAGAGAACTGCCAGCCGGTCGAATCGATTGGGTCATACTTCTTTCCTGTTGAATTCCATTTAACCTCTAAAGCCACATTTTGCGTTATGGACCTGTTGTCTACAATCTTTCCGCCAACCGCGAAATGATAGCGGTGGTAGTCATTTACATTCAGGAAGGTGTGGGTGAGCACGCCGTTGGCAAAGGCATCCTTGTACTCACTGTCATTGCCAAGCAGATCCTCAACGCTGAAATAGCGCACAAGCTTGATCTGCAATCCGCCATCCACCTGAATGGTTGAGTTGTTATCAATTGCCCATGTTCCCTCGGGGACGGAATCAGCCGGCGAAACAACGACACTCGTGTCGTTTGACGAATTGATGGGCCGCTGATCAGCCGATGCCAGATATCTGGAGAAGAACTGGTTAAAAGTGCTCCAGTTAGATGGGGACTCATACCACGGTCCCTGTAAACCGTAGATTGGATCGTCATAAAACTGCTGATATGTTTCATTATTCCATGACGCTTCAGTATCAAGGAACATTCCCCACGAATCGGCAAAATCACGCAGCCATGAGGAAAATGGCTCATAGTACTGAATTGTATTGTCGAACAGACCCTTATTTTCTAATTCCGGCAGGGGCTGGTCAACTAGATAATAGAAGTAGCAGATGCTTTGCAGTATTTGGTCGCGTGTGAGATTGGCCGGATCATCAAGTACATCTTGCGGGATAAGCTCAGATGCACTATCTATGAAATCATAGTAGTCCGATAAATTCTGAACAGGATTTGTTTGGGGATCGGGATTTATTTCTTTAGCTTTTGCGATAGACTTTTCCAGCATGTCCCCTATTTCCGGATTTTTCTCTACCAAATTTATAAGATCTTGAGTTATCGCCTTATGACTATCCTCACACATGGCGACTGTGCTTATGGCAAGGATCGATGCTGCCAATACTATTATTGCCAAATAAAGTTTCGTCTGAGAAATCGTTCTTTTCATTTGTCTCATCTCCTGGATATGCTACCCTCATCTTCGATGCGTTACGTTTAATGCGGATAATGCATCTTACATTTTTATCAGTTAGCTTTACAATCTTATTTAGCTTCCCCCTGAGACATTGTTGAATATATAAAATTTAATATTTTATAAACGATGGGTGGTTGAGGTGAATCCAAGAGCACCGCTAAGGGCGCTGGTAATATATCCCTTCTGCAATTCTCTGTAGAACAGTGATTGCTTTGCAAAAGTCCTCTCTCTACCCATCTGTGATGCGTTCTTGCGCTATGCTGGCTTGCATGATGCTGTTATTCCTTCCCGCTTCTGTAGCAGCTCAAGATACTGCCGCCTACTGGCTGGATAATGGCCATGCATATCTTTTAAACGGCAGCTTCTCGCAAGCCATCGAAAGCTTTGACCGGGCCATAAAGATTGACCCCGAGAATGCATCGGCCTGGGGCGGCAAAGGTGTTGCCCTCTCCCGGCTGGGCCGGTACAAGATGGCCGAGCTGTGCTTCAGCTATGCTCTGGGAAAAGATGCCCAAAATGCCCGCTTCTGGCTGGAGGACGGCAAGACCAAAGAGCTGGCCGGAGAGTGGGACGAAGCCCGGAAGAGCTACGAGCGGGCCATAGCTTTGGAGGCAAGCCTGGCCGGGGCGTGGCTGGGCAAGGCCAATGCTTCTCTGGCCCTGGAAAGCTATGATGAGGCGCTGCAAAGCTTCAAGAACGCCTCTCTTTACGGCCAGAGTGATACCGGCAAGACGGGCCAGGTTAGAGTGCTGCTGGCTCACAGTTCAGCCCTTTTGAAGGAAGGCAAATTTGAGGCGGCTTATAATAGCAGCAATGCGGCTCTTGCCATCGACCCGCAAAATATCCAGGGGCTGCAGCTAAAGGGGGACGCTTTGAACAGCCTGGGCAGATTTGAGGAGGCTCTGGCCTGCTATGATGACATCCTGGCCGGCAATCCATCCGATGAGATGGGCAAGGAGGGCAAGGCCAGGGATCTGGTGGGCTTGGGCGACAGAGAGCTGGCAGAGGGGAACATTTCCCGAGCCCTTGATAATTTTGATGAGGCTTCCCGGCTTGATCCCAAAAGCGAAGATGCCGTATCCGGTTTGGTCAAGGCTATGACGGCCCAGGGCGCTCTGCTTTTGCGCGATGGTCTCTTCTCAGAGGCTCTCAAGAGTTACGAAACCGCTCTTGTCCTTTTGCCTTCGGACCCTGGCGCACTGGCCGGAAAAGAGAAGGCATCGGCAGCACTTGTCGTCAGCATGAAGAAGGCCGAATCGGGGAATGCCTCCCAGCAAAAAGCTGTGGCGATCTCAGAAATCTCCTATTATTTTGAG
>JALNZQ010000010.1 GCA_023229165.1 Methanothrix sp. | reverse complement strand
TGAATATGTATTACGACTATCAGGATAATGTCCGGGTCTATGCCTCGACTCTTGTCACCAGCGGAAGCTCACCGACCCTGGCAAATTTCCAGGAATCCTACATCTACCAGAAGGCCAACCAGACTGTGCCGATCGTTATTACCGTAAAGCAGCAGGCTGACTTCGAGATACTCAATGCTTCCGGAACACTCTCAGCAGGTGCCAAGAAGGCGTCGGTTTCTGCCACCTACAAGAATATCGGAGAAGATCCCATCAAGGATGCAGTTGCCAGGCTGTCCATCTTCAAGCCCTTCTCATCCACAGACGACCAGGCCTTCATTGGCACATTGCGGCCAGGGGAGAATGCGACTGTGGTCTTCCGGCTGGATGTGGACTCAGATGCCACACCCAAGGACTATGGAATCAACAGCGAGATAAAATATACCGATGTCAACGGCGACACAGTCATCTCGGAGAGCATGAAGATCCCAGTGACCGTGAAAGCCGCCGCCTCATCCCTGCTCTTGCCTGCTGTGATTGTTCTCATCATATTAGTCGCAGCCGGGGGATACATGTACCGAAAGAAGCAAAAGAAGGCCTGATGGGAGTTCTTATGGATGATTTAATAGTGCTATCAAGCTGGGAAGATCGTTTTTGGGCCTGGTTGATCGATGTTCTTCTTATGGGCATCCTCTGGAACGGAATTCTGATCATATTAAAAGTAGAGGCGTTAGGCATTAATGGAGCCGTTCTGCTGGCAGCGATATTATTCATCTATTGGACCGCATTGGAAGGTTATAGAGGCCAATCGCTGGGCAAGATGCTTCTTAACATAGTTGTAACAGGTCCTCTTGGAGAGAATATTGGGTTCAGCGACGCGGCGGTAGAGTCATTTGGAAAGGCATTTCTGCTTCCAGTCGACTGCCTCATAGGCTGGTTTGCTCTTCGGGAGAAAAGACAGCGTTTATTCAATAGGATATCAAATACCATAGTCATCAAGCGAACGGAGTAGAATGAAAGTCCCCAAAGCCGTCGCCACCCGCGCACGTGAGCGCTCGCCTGCCCGCCAGTCCAGCCCCTCGTAGCCCACATCCGAAACATGGCAAAAGCTATAATTATTTCCTCGATTGATAAATAACCGATGCGATTGGAAGACGGTGCGCGAGATGAAAGTGATTCGCCTAAAATAGTTTATAAATTAGTTGCCGAATCAATCTCGCTTAGAAATGTACCTGCACAACTTTTGGGAAAGATACTATTAAATGTACAGGGTTTAATCTATTCAATCGCAAATTCTGAAGCAGACCATGTTGGTGGGAGAAGGCCAAAGAAAACTGAAGAACTTTTTTCATTAAATGTAAGCTTCTCAGAGGGAAGCGTAGCAATGGAGTTTTCACCCGCATTGCTCGCGCCCACTTTAGATGATACCATGACGCAGACTCCCACATTTAGCAAGGCATCAAATCTTCTCTGTTTGCTTATGCATCGGGATGTCGAGTACGATGAAATAAAATTAGAAATTGAGAAGCAAATCGATGATCCCAGGTCGAGAATAACCAGCTTAAATTGTCTTAAGCAGCTCATACCGCCAGAAGGGAAAAAAGCAGAAATAATGTTTAAAAATATAAATGACACGCACCCTGAAATAGAGCTTCATGATGAGCTATTAAAGAGGAGAGTTGAGCAATTATTACGAGAAGAGATGAAGAATTATGAGATGGAAGTTTTTGGAGTGATATCCAGGATCAAAGATGATATGCCCTCTCCATGTTTTTTTGTCAAAAATTGGGCTGGAAAATTAGTAAAAATCCAGATGCCAGAGGAAAATAGACATCAGATTCTGGATTATTTGGCTAATAGGGTGCCTATAAGGCTAACCGGTGCAGGGACTAAAAAAAGGTCGTTGGAAATCTCAGATTTGAATGAAATAGAACCCAACACTAAGATTTTCATTGATTCGATTCGTGAAGTCAAGCTCACAAATATCATCGAAGCAGAATTATCTTATGAGAGATACGATAATGAGTCGGATTATTGGGTTATCAGCAATAATGAACTGGGCGCATACGGTGTGGATTCAACAGTTGATAAAGCAAAAGAAATGTTTAAGGAGGACTTGTATAGCGAATATTTATCGTATAAGGATCTAAACGACAATGATCTAACCAGCAAAGCGTCGATATTGAAGAGAAAACTAATAGATCTATTCGAAAAATAGTTGGTGAAATTACGCCAGAGAAAAGAGACAAAATTGATGCTGCATTGACGTCGAAAGGGTTCCAAAAATTGGATAAAAAAGATCATTATAGATATAATTTGAAGATTGATGGAAAAATCTCGCACATCGGAACGAAAATGAGCATGGGATCTAATTATAAAACGGTGGGAGACAATCTGCTCATTCAAATGTATAAACAGCTACGTATGAGTAACTTATCAGAATTCAAAAAGTATATCGAATGTAAATATTCTTATGATAATTATATCAAATATCTCAAAGAGAAAAATAAAATATAATTTGTGGATTATCTGATCATTGCCCTTTCCATCTCCCTGGCCACGCTCGCCCTCGCCATCCTGCTCTGCACCGTCGCCCCCAAGGCCGTCGCCGCCCTGGATCGGGAGTACTCGTCCACCTGCCAGTCCAGCCCCTCGTAGCCCACATCCATGAGGATCAGCCCATCCGCCGGGGCGGTGGGCGCGCCATGGTTCAGCTCCGGGCGCAGCAGGTCGGAAAACCAGCTCATGTCCTTCTGGCCCGCCCCCACCTTCTCCAGAGCGCCCACAATCTTTCGCACCATGTTCCAGAGAAAGCCGTTAGCCCGAATGTCGAAGATGAAAAGGCCGCCTCCTTCGGAGATCTGCAATTTTTGCACAGTCTTCACCGTATCCACCTTGGCCGAGGAGAAGTTTCTAAAGTCGTGCTCGCCTAAAAGCTGCGCTGCTGCGGCGTGCATCTTCTCCAGGTCGAGGGCCGGATGCCAGAGAAGATAGCGATACTCGCGCCACTGCGCATTCCAGCGGGCGCTGAAACCTATGGGCGCTTTGGCCCAGGCCCAGGTCCAGATGTCACGGGGCAGCCGCCCGTTCACGCAGCGCGGGCGGGTCAATTTGGCCTTGTCCTCGTCGATCCAAAAGTCGATCACCTGGCCCAGAGCCGAGACGCCCCGGTCCGTCCTGCCGGCGTAGCAGAAGTCGCCGTGAATGACGCCAATTTTTGATAGCGCCTTCCTAACCTCGGAATCGACAGTGACCAGGTCTGGCTGGCGCTGAAAGCCATAGTAGTTGTCGCCCAGGTAGGCGAGCTTGAGAGCGATCTTCATCTATTCATTTCCTAAAAATAATGAATCGCTTATCTTCGCCTCATGGGCAGACTGTGATTTTATAAGATCTGCTGTGTTCATCCCATTGTCTATAATATACAGCAGCAACATCACTTGTTGGGTAGGGATACGACGAGATATCTACGTGATCCTCCCAGATGTGATTATAGCCTCCAAAGTTGGGGGATACTAAATACTTATGACCTCCGCGAAGCAGGTCCGGTCCAACGGTTGTCCATTGATTATCAGAAGATAATCCAAACCAGATATAATAATATCCGGGAGCTACCAATGGACCTGCAACAATTCGGTCATAGGGAACAACCATGTATTGTATACCGCATACCGGTTGAGCTGTGACCGGCATGGTACCAACGATCAGCAATCCCAATATCAAAATTGGTGCGATTATTTCAACTGCTTCTTTTTGCATTACGACCACCTTTTTTATCACTATCTATCTCAACTATTTAAGAATAACTTTACATTGAAATGAAAAGCCATGATCGCCGACCTCACCCGCCTTAGATCTCCCTTGGATCTGTTATGTACCCGGTGATGGCACTGGCTCCCGCCGTGGCAGGCGAGCAGAGGTAGACGAATGCCTGGGGGCTGCCCTGCCGGCCCACGAAGTTGCGGTTCGACGTGGAGAGACAGCGCTCGCCCGCACCCAGCAGGCCGAAGGACCCGCCCATGCACGGACCGCAGCAGGCCGACTCAAACATGGCACCCGCCTCCATGAATTTCTCCACCAGGCCGGCCCGGAGGCATTTCATGTACTCCTCCCGGCTGGCGGGCACCACGATCAGGCGCACGCCTTTGGCTACGGGCTCGCCCTTCATCATCTGCGAGGCCTGCAGGAGGTCCTCGAATCTGCCGTTGGTGCAAGAGCCCAGAAACACCTGATCAAGCTTGGTCTTTGGCACCTGGCTTATCGGCAAAACATTGTCCACGTTGTGGGGCATCGCAATCTGCGGCTCAAGATCGCTGACATTCCAGCTCCTGCTGGTGAAGGAGGCATCCTCGTCGCCTCGAACGATGCCCGCTCTAATGGCCGCCTTGTCCTTCACCCGGCCCTCCAGGTATTTTATGGTGGTCTCATCCGTTTCGAAGATGCCGGCCTTGGCCCCCATCTCAATAGCCATGTTGGATACCGTCATCCTCTCCGGGATGCTCATGCGCGCCGCGGCCTCGCCTAAAAATTCGCAGGCCAGATAGTTCGCTCCGTCCGCCCCGATATCGCCAATGATCTTCAGGACAGCATCCTTGGAGGTGACGCGGGCTGGCAGCCTTCCTTCGATCATGAGCTTCAGGGTTTTGGGCACCATGAACCAGAGCTTGCCCGTGGCAAAGACGGATGACATGTCCGTAGATCCGACGCCGGTAGCGAAGGCCCCGAAGGCTCCGTAGGTGCATGTATGCGAGTCTGTGCCCAGGACGATGCTACCGGGCAACACATGCCCCTTCTCCGGCATGACCTGATGGCATACACCGCAGAATATGTCGTAGTTTAAGATGCCCTGCTCCTGCGCGAAGTTACGCAGCATGATATGATTCTCCGCCGCCTTCAGGCTGTCCGCTGGAACCTGATGATCGAAGAGCAGGACGATTCTTGCAGGATCCCATACCAAGGCATCCCTGCCCGCGATCTCATAAAATCCCTTGACAGCAAGCGGGCCGGTGATGTCGTGAATCATGGCGCCGTCAATGTCCGCCATGACGAACTCGCCAGCATGTACCTCTTTTCGAGAGGCTTTAGAAAATATCTTCTCAGACAGGGTTTGGCCACTCATGGCAAGGGCCATCTCATTCATGATAAATAAATCCTTACCTTGCAGCACAGAATAATATCAGGTGGAGACTCATCAGACACGTTCAAAGCCTTTAAATAAATCCGGCAACACCAACGATGTACACAAGATTACATCGTAGCTTGAAGATGGAGAGTCCCAGATGAAGATCAAGTATTTACTCGACGAGGAAGAGATCCCCAAGAAGTGGTACAACGTAGCAGCCGACATGCCCACGCCCCTGGACCCGCCTCTGCATCCCGGGACGCTAAAGCCCCTCACTGCCGCGGACATGGAGATGATCTTTCCTAAAGCTCTCATCCGGCAGGAGATGAGCACTGATCGCTGGATAGACATCCCGGAAGAGGTACGCGACATCTACCGGCTCTGGCGGCCGACTCCCCTCTACCGAGCTGCCGCCCTCGAGAAGGCTCTGCAGACCCCTGCCAAGATCTACTACAAATATGAAGGCGTAAGCCCGGCCGGCAGCCACAAGCCCAATACTGCCGTACCCCAGGCTTACTACAACATGAAAGAGGGCATAGAGCGGCTGGCCACGGAGACGGGCGCCGGGCAGTGGGGCTCGGCTCTCTCTTTGGCCACCTGCCTCTTCGGCCTGAAGTGCACCGTTTACATGGTTCGATCAAGCTTCGACAGCAAACCCTACCGTAAGAGCGCCATGCGCGTCTGGGGGGCTGATTGCTTTGCCAGCCCGTCCGATAAGACCAATTTCGGCAGAAAGATCCTGGCCGAGATGCCCGGCACGCCCGGATCGTTAGGCATCGCCATCTCCGAAGCAGTGGAGGACGCGGCCAGCCACAGTGATACCAATTACGCACTGGGCTCGGTGCTAAACCACGTTCTCCTCCATCAAACCATCGAAGGTCTGGAGCTGAAGAAGCAGTTCGATCTCGCAGACGACTACCCGGATATCATGTACGGCTGCTGCGGCGGAGGAAGCAACTTCCCGGGTATGGTCTTCCCCTTCATCCCGGACAAGATGAAGGACAAGAAGGACCTGCGCCTGGTGGCCTGCGAGCCCTCTGCCTGTCCCACGCTCACCAAGGGACTTTATGCCTACGACTTCGGCGACACAGCCGGCATGGCTCCGGTGATCAAGATGTACACTTTAGGGCATGACTTCATCCCGCCCGGCATCCATGCTGGCGGCCTGCGCTATCACGGAGACGCTCCCTTGCTCTGCAATCTGGTGCACGATGGCCTGATCGAGGCCACGGCTCTACAGCAGACCGAAGTCTTCGAAGCTGCCACCCTCTTTGCCCGCTGCGAAGGCATAATTCCCGCACCGGAAGCGGCTCACGCCATCAAGCCCGCCATTGACGAGGCACGAAGGTGCAAGAAGACAGGCGAGGCCAAGACCATCTTCATCTCCTTGACCGGACACGGCCACTTCGACATGGCAGCCTATGATGCCTACAACGACGGCAAACTGGTGGACTACGAGTATCCCGCAGATCTGGTGAAGCAGTCTCTTGCCAAGCTGCCCAAGGCTTGATGGTTGCAAGAGTTGGAAAGATCGGCTTTCTCATCAACCCCATCGCCGGCATGGGCGGAGCAGTAGGCCTGAAAGGCACGGATGGCCTGGCTGTTGCAGCCCGGGCTAGGGGCGCAAAGCCTCTGGCAGCAAAGCGGGCACGAGCGTGCTTGCATCTGCTTTCTCGGGAAGCGGACCTTCTCTTTTTTGCCGCCAGCGGCGAGATGGGCGAAGATGAGCTGAAGGAATGTGGCCTGCAATACACTGTGGCCTATGTAGCTGCAGAAGAGTCCAGTTCCCAGGACACGAAACTGGCCTGCCGGGCCTTCCTGGAAAACGACGTCGATTTGATAATATTTTGTGGAGGCGACGGCACGGCGCGAGATGTTGCCAGCAGCGCTGGCAATCACCCCATCCTGGGCATCCCTGCCGGAGTGAAAATGCATTCCGGTGTATTTGCCATCAGTCCCCAGGCTGCAGCGGAGCTGGCTCTTGGTTTCGTCAGGGGCGAACTTAAGGCAAGAGAGACGGAGATCGTGGATGTAGACGAGAAGCTCTACCGGGCAGGAGAGCTGCAGACCTGGCTTTATGCCATAGCTAGAGCGCCCTACCAACCTGTGCTGGTGCAGGAGCGAAAGAGGATCTACGTTTCCGTTAGCGAAGAGGAGTTCAAGGATCAGATCGCACTCTTTGCAGCCGAATTCATGAGGGACGGCTCTGCCTACATTTTAGGAGCGGGAACTACCACAGCCAGGATTGCCGAGCTTTTGGGCGTGGAAAAGACCCTGCTTGGCGTAGATGTAATTCAGGAGGGAAAGCTCCTCCTCAAGGACGCCTCGGAGAGGGATCTCTTGGCCTTGCTGGATAAGGAAAAGAGCGTTAAGGTAATTGTCAGCCCCATCGGTGCTCAGGGCTTCATACTGGGGCGAGGCAGCCAGCAGATCAGCGCTGCTGTCCTGCAGCGCGTGGGAGAAGAGAATTTGATAATAGTATCCACGCCCCATAAGCTGGCGGAGCTACCTCAGCTATTGGTGGACACGGGCGACGAGCAAATGGATGCAACCCTGGCCGGGAAGAGAATGGTGGTCACGGGATATCGCATAGCGCAGAGAAAAGATACTGCGGCGGCATCAGCGCCGCATATATAATAATCTATTGTGTATAATAAGCCCATGCTTTCATAATATATTTTCCATAGAGTATCCAGATGAGCACAAATATTCCAAAAATAATATAGAGGTTGGTGATGTACACCAACCACTGAAGAAGACGCATCTTCTTCTCAGGCGTCCCAAACCAGTCTTCCGCTTTTCGCTCAAACCAGTTGGACATCTGTTCCGATTAAGCTGAAGCCTTGACGGCAGCGGCTTTCTCCGCTTCCTTCTTTGCTTCTTCTGCTGCGGCTTTCCTCTCGGACTTGCCCTTGAGCATCTTCAGCTTGACCACGTTGTCCCTTTCCATCTCCTCCAAGGCCATGCCGATGAACTTGACTGTGTCCTTGAGTTCGGGAATCACCTTGAACTCCAGAGCATTGACACGCCTCTTGGTGCTGTCGATATCCTCGACGAGCCGGATCATGCCGGTCTCAACCTCTGCAGCCAAGATGACCTTGTCCAGCAAGTTCTCATAGGCATCAGCGGCCTCATCAATGGCTGCGCTGGTCCCAATTATGCCGTAGCCGCGCTCGAACATCTTCTTACGCACTGCTTCGGAGGTGATCTTGGGAACCACTACGCCCATGATGTTTCTGGATTCAAGCTGGATGACTGGCTCTTTTTGCAGGGAATAGGCGACACTGCTGATAGCGACTGATCCCTCAACAGCCATAGCCATTTGAAGCCTCTGCTCAGCTTTGAGCAGAGCCTCAACCAGCTCTTTCCTGACCGTCTTGGCCTTGCTTAGCACCTCGAAGAACTCAATCATGAGGCCGTCACGCTTCATTTTGAGGAGCGAGTGACCAGTTTTCGCGACCTTCATTCGTTTCTTGAGTGCGATCAGCACTGCCCTGGTCGGTTTTGTTCCTCGAATTACGGCCATGGTCTCACTTCTTCGCTGCGCTTGCTGCGTACTTGGGGTGGTAAACCTTGATGTATTTATCGTCAATCCTGGTGAGCATTGCTTCCGGCAGATCCGCCAGGAGATCCCATCCGATCTGGAGGGTCTCGAAGATAGACCTGTCTTCATCTCTGCCCTGGTTGACGAATCTCTTCTCAAACTTATCTGCGAACTCCAGGACTAATTTATCGCGTTCTGATAGAGCCTCTTTGCCGACGATGGCAGCGAGACCGCGCAGATCGTTGCCCTCTGCATAATAAGCATAGAGCTGATCCGATACTGCTCTGTGATCCTCGCGAGTATGGCCCTTACCGATACCGGAGTTCATAAGCCGGGAAAGAGAGGGGCGAATATCGATGGGCGGATAAATGCCCTTTCTGTGCAACTCCCTGGAGACGATGATCTGACCCTCGGTAATGTATCCGGACAGATCCGGGATGGGGTGAGTGATATCATCGCCGGGCATGGTCAAGATGGGGAACTGAGTGATGGAGCCCTTCTTGCCCCTGATGATTCCTGCCCTCTCGTACTGGCATGCCAGGTCGGTGTACATGTATCCCGGATAACCACGCCGTCCGGGCACCTCTTCACGAGCTGCGCCCATCTGTCGGAGCGACTCACAGTAGTTGGTCATGTCCGTGTAGATGATGAGCACGTGCATGTCCAGATCGAATGCCAGATACTCGGCAGTGGTCAGGCCCAGCCTGGGTGTCAGAATCCTCTCTACAGCCGGGTCGTCGGCCAGGTTGAGGAACACGACAGCTCTCTCCAGGGCTCCCGTCCTCTCGAAGTCGGCCAGGAAGTGCTGAGCCTCTTCGTTGGTGATGCCCATGGCGCAGAAGATAACTGCGAACGACTCGGCTTCGCCGAGAGCCTTGGCTTGCCTGGCAATCTGCAGAGCTAGGTCGTTATGAGGCAGACCAGCACCGGAGAAAATGGGCAGCTTCTGGCCGCGCACCAGGGTGTTTGTGCCATCGATGGTAGAGATGCCGGTCTGGATGAAAGCGCGTGGCTTCTCACGGGAAGCTGGGTTGATGGCAGCTCCTGCGATATCTCTCAGTACATCAGGCACGATTTCCGGGCCGCCGTCTCTGGGCTTTCCGGACCCGGACAGAACGCGTCCCACGATGCCGGGAGACAGTGGCATCTTGATGACGTCTCCGGTGAAACTGACTGCGCTATCCTTGGACAGACCGCCCGTTCCCTCGAAGATCTGAACGACTACGATCTCATCAGAGGAATCCAGCACCTGCCCCCTCTTCAGCTCTCCGCCCGTCCTGATCTCGACGAGCTCCATGTAGCCCACTGGCTCTGTCTTCTCTACGAAGATGAGTGGTCCGGAGATCTCAGTAATAGTCTTGTATTCCTTTGTCATTTTGAACCCTCCTCACTTCAGCGCCTTAAACTCGGTGTCCATCTGAGCCAGAACCTTTGCCAGAATGGGCTCATACTCAGCTTCCAGTCGTACCTTAGCTAGAGCATCCTTGGATGGAACAGATGTGATCTGCGCCACGGGTATGCCCTTCTGGACTGCCTCGAAGGCGTAGTCCCTGTACTTCAGGATAGAAGCC
Source organism: Methanothrix sp. (assembly GCA_023229165.1). Taxonomy (GTDB): domain Archaea; phylum Halobacteriota; class Methanosarcinia; order Methanotrichales; family Methanotrichaceae; genus Methanothrix. Next base: position 14,639 of record JALNZQ010000010.1, on the reverse strand, counting down.
AAGAGGTCGAACTGCTTCTTGTACGGTGAGAATGTATCCACCGGATGGAATGCGCTCTGTGCCAGCCAGAAGTTGATGATCATCCTTGCGACTTCCAGTGTGACCTGCTGATCCTCAGGCAGGGCATCAGATCCCACGAGCATCACGATCTCTTCCAGCTCGGCGTTCTCCTGCAGTATGGCCATGGCGCGTCTCTTGTTCTTGTTCCAGTCGGGGCTGACGTTTTGTACGAACCAGGGCTCGAGGTCCAGGTCATACAACGAGTAGGAATCCAGCCAGTTGATGGACGGGAAATGCCTGCGCTGTGTCAGTTTAGAGTCCAGTGCCCAGAATACCTTGACCATTCTCAGTGTGTTCTGAGTAACGGGCTCGGTGAAGTCTCCGCCGGGCGGGGACACGGCACCTACGATACTAACTGAACCCTGACCGCCGTTTAAGACCTCGGCACGTCCGGCACGCTCGTAGAAGTCGGCAAGTCGAGCACCCAGGTATGCGGGATAGCCTTCCTCACCAGGCATCTCTTCCAGACGCGAGCCCATCTCTCTCATGGCCTCTGCCCAGCGAGAGGTGGAGTCAGCAGTCATCAGGACGTCGTAGCCCATATCTCTGTAGTACTCTGACGTGGTCATTCCTGTGTAAACTGAAGCCTCACGAGCAGCCACAGGCATATTGGAGGTATTGGCATAAACGATGGACCTCTCCATTAGGGGCCTGCCGGTCCTTGGGTCTTGCAGCTCTGGGAACTCATGTAGCAGATCGGCCATCTCATTGCCGCGCTCGCCGCATCCCACATAAACCACAATGTCGACATCTGCCCACTTGGACAAGGTCTGCTGCATAACCGTCTTTCCGGTACCAAATCCGCCAGGAATGGCTGCCGTGCCGCCCTTGGCCAGGGAGAAGAATCCGTCTATAACCCTCTGCCCAGTCCTCAGGGGAATGGTGGGTGCCAGTTTTTTTGTCACAGGTCGGGCTCTTCTTACCGGCCACTTGTGCATCATGGTGAGCTTGGTTCCGTCATCTAAGACAGCTATGGTCTCGTCGACGTTGAAATTTCCAGAGTAAATCTCCTTGATGACGCCGCCCTTAAGGTTGGGGGGAACCATGATCTTATGCTTGATAAGCAGTTGCTCCTGAACCTCGCCGATGGACTGACCGGGCTTGACTGCATCGCCCTTCTTTACAACAGGCTTGAACTCCCACTTCTTCTTGTGGTCGATGCCATCTACGAACAGACCTCTGCTGATGAAGTCTCCAGAGGCAGCCGCAAGCATGGGTAGTGGCCTTTGGATACCGTCGTAAATTTGGGTCAGAATGCCGGGACCCAGTTGTGCTACGAGCGGAGCTCCTGTCTCCTTGACGGGCTCGCCGGGCCGCACGCCGCCCGTATCCTCGTACACCTGAATGATATGTTTATTGCCGGAAATGCCGATGACTTCACTCATCAGGCCTTCCTCGCCGACCAAGACTAGGTCGTACATGGAAGCCTTCAGGCCCGTAGCCTGAACTAGTGGTCCGGCGACTCGCGATATTTTCCCTACTTCCATAAATCAACACCTATTGCCCTTTTAATCTTCTCTCTCATCTCTGTGCTCTGCTCGGTTCCGATGGCAATCATGGTAGGTTTGATAGAATCGGAGAGCTGCTCTTGGAGTCTCTTGGGCAGCTTGTTATAATCCGATTGCTTCAACACCAAAATTCCCACACTGGAATCAGCCATGACCTCACCAATCTTTGAGACCATCTCCTCTTCGGTGTTGGCCGCATAAGATTTCTTTACACCTGCCAGATTGAACCCGAGGACGCTCTCGCTCCCTCCTACAAAGGCAATCTCCATTTTAGGCCACCACCACTTGCTCCTCAACGAGTTCGGCAGGAAGTCCGGCTTCTTTTCCTCTCACAATCTTCCTGATGTTGGAAACTTCGGTCTCTTTGCTCACCATATAGCCGAGCACCGGCAAGATAGATAACGGATGATAGTTTGAAAGAGCCCACGCATACCGGATGAGATACGCCCTTAACCTGGCCTCGATTCTGCTAACTGCATCCAGATCTACAGATGCGATGTCAGAGATGGAGGACCAGAAGGGATATCCTTCAAGCGCGCGCAGGAACTCGCCGAAAGGCTGACCGGCCATGCGGCTCAGCTCATCGTGCAATTTCCCCCCAGGGATGAGGTTCTCTTGTATCACGGCTGCATCGATACCTGCCTTGTTCATCCTGAAGAGGGTGATCAAATTTCTTATATCGACCTCTCTTCGGACATACTTGAGCAGCAGGCCTCCGCCCACAGATAGAGTGCCGCCCACAGCCCGCTCCATTCTGAAGTAATAGAGCTTGTCTAGGGCGTTCTCCAACGATGCCAAATTCTTGCCGTCGTATTGTGCCAGTGCGCTGGAATAGTCGGTCCCATCAAAGGCCGATATGATGTCGGTTATGGAGTCCTTTTTGGCCAGCTCATTGAGGCGCTCTGATGATAACTCACCGGCGGGCACGAGATGCTTCACTATCTCGGTGTCGGTGGCCCCGTAGAACTTACCACGCAGGAGGGTCTTGATGTTCCATACATCCCAGCGCCGCAGGTACTCCAGAATCAGGAACGAAGGCTCGTCTATTGAGACCTCCTCGAGCTTCCTGAAGGTCTTTGCCATATTGGCAAAAGTGGCGTGCTCAATGAGCTCCACACCGGAGTAGTCCTTGGATAGCGCGTCGATCTCATCCTTATACTGAGTCTCTTCCAGGTAGCGGGCGATCTCAGACATATCCATGTTCATCATCCTGGCATACATCTCTGCCGGGACGAGCTTCGTCTTCAATGCCCGGACTCTGCCCGTGATGTAAGCGTACTTCACCGGTGAACCGAACTTCGGCAAACGTAGTACAGGCATCGTCCTCACCCGAATAAGATCCTGGAAACCTCTTTCATGCGGTTATTAAAGACCTCACGCGCAAGAGTTTCGTAGGTTAAATCGTAACGCAGAGCTCCATCACTGCTCTCAACCACAGCGCCGCCTATGATGTCCAGGTTCCCGCCGTAATTTGAGGCGAGAGAGGAGATGAAGGCCTCATCTCTCTTGTTGGAGAAGACCTTCATTTCCTTGAGATTGTGAGGCTCGAGCAGCTTTTTGAGCATGGCTTCGTTATCCTTCTTGGGAAGATTCTGCAGCTTCTCAAGCAGCTTCGCCCTAGCCTGCTCAAGGAGATCCTTGTGAACATTCAGCTCCGCTCTCTTGACCTCGAGATTGGCGCTGGAGATCTCCCTGCGCTCTATAGCCTCAACCGTGTGTCCAACCTCCGCTTCCTTTCTGGACTTTATCTCGGCGGCACGTTCCCTAGCTTCATTGAGTAGCCTTGCAACCTCTTGGTCGGCTTCACTGGTTATCTGAGCGACCTTTTCCTTGCTTGTTGCCAGGACTGACTCAACCACTGCATCTAGTGCCATTGCCTCTTACACTCCTTGTAATTGGCTTGCTTAGGGTGTCACGATGCCAGAGAAGGGTGTCCAGGCGAACATCAGAATCAGCGATACTGCGAGACCGAAGATGATCAGTGTCTCGGGCAGAAGCATAAGGAAAAGACCCTTGCCCAGAAATCCGGGCTCCTCTGCAACGACGCCAACTACTGCTGCGCCGATACCCTGCTCACCCATACCAGCACCAATGCCTGCTAATCCAGTAGCCAAGCCTGCGCCGACAGCCAACAATCCATACAACGTTCCTGCATCTGCTACAACTGCCATTTTCCTCAATCCTCCTTTATATGAATATTACGATTTGCATTCGATCTTTCAATTCGTTCTATCGAATTCATGCTTTCAGGAACCTCCGGACATGTCCGAAGGGACTGTACTCCACTCCACCGCCGTGATTGCTGTAGAACTTCGTGAACATCTCCACATAATGCAACCTGAGAGGATGCATGAAGGGAGAGAGAATTCCCAGCAGGAAGTTGATGAAGTGAACTGCGAATAATACCACAAGACCCGCGATGATCGCAGGTATCGTGAACTCAGCGCTATTCGTCGCTCCACCGCTCAGCATGGGCATGACTACATAGAAGGCCAACTGATTGGCAGCGAATGCCAAGCCTACTGAAGCCAAGCCGATGGCCAATAACCTAAGATAGGATATCAGGTTGCTCACATAGAATGGCATGTGAGCAAGACCCATGGGCCCTTCCGGTCCCATTACCAGCATCACCATGGCGACTACAATTACGATAGCACTTGCAATTACCAGCATCATCTGACCTATGACGAGCCCAAGCACAAGCAACCCAAAGAATACCTGAATGAGCAACACAGGAAGTTTCTCGAAATAGGCATGCTTCTTCTCGCCGTAGGCCAGCTCCGTCTTGATTCCCAAGATTGAACCAACGCTGCAGTGAATAATGCCTATGATGACGCTAGTACCGATCAACAACAAAACAGCATTACTTGCCAGCCGATCCAGCGGGAAAATATCAATTCCCGGCCAAAATCCGATCCTTCCCAGCGAGCCGAAAACACCTTCGCCGAAATAGAGACCTGCCGCTTTTACAGCCTCGATCTCGTGTTCAGGCAAATGTCCCATGACCTTGCTCCACAAACCGAGCGGACCAAAGATCTCGCCGAAGAATATGCCGAATATGACGGCCCACACGCTGGAGATCAGAACAACGTTGATCAACTGCTGCCAGCCTGGAGTTTTGAACTTCTTCTTCAGAAGCACCATGGTCAGAAACGCCATGACGCCATAGCCGATGTCCCCCAGAATCATGCCGAACATGATTGGGAAGAATACGAATATCAGCAATGACGGATCGAACTCCTTATACTCGGGAATGGCGAACATCCTTGTTACCAGTTCGTAAGGCTTGACCAGGCTGGGATTATCCATCTGGGTCGGTATGTCTTCGCCCTTCTCTGCAAGTTCGTCTGCCTCATTATCTGCAATCAACGAAACTTCAAGCTTGCCGCCGGCTGCGCTCTCCAGCTCGCTCTTGAGCCTGCCGAACTGATCCGCCGGAACATACCCATCGATGACGAAGGCGTTGGCCGTCTCAGCAAACCTGAGAGGTGCCTCAGTCTTATGAGTCTGCATGGACAGATACTCGTCCGTTGCCAGCATAAGATCTTCATACTGCTTCTTCATGTCGACAAGCTTCTTTTGGAGTGGCACTTTCTCGCCTTCCAAAGATTTGATGCTGCCTTCAAGAGTAGCAATCGCCGAATCTACATTGCCTTCCAGCCTGGGTACGGACATCTCAGAAAACCCATGCTCTGAAAGGACTGAAGATACTTCACCGGCCTTATCTGCAGGTACAAATACCGCTACAAAAGTTGCATTCTTGGCGCTTCCGGAATATATCTCATTTACCGGAGAAACCCTCGCTACATCGGCATCAACTGGTGATGCTGCTGTGCCGACGAAGGTCGCCAGAGAATCATAACCATAGTAAGATTCCAAAGGCAGCGGCAAAACAGCCAAAGGAGTCAGAGCTCTTATCTGATCCTGTTTGGACTTTACTTCTGCGTCGATGGCAACGATGCGCTCGTATGTAGCAGTAACATCTGCACCGACGTTATTGAGAAGATTATCCATCTCCGATAGAACCTGGCTCTCAGGATATGCCTTATCAGGAAACTTCTTATTTAACTCAAGGTACCTGGTGACAGATCTGAGCTTAATGAGATCCTCGGAGTATTCTTTGGCTTTGCCGATGGGCTTGCCCATCTCAAACTGTGGTTGGCTGCCATTATAGTTAACAATATGGAGCAAGCACAACTCATGCAGCTTTTCTACAACTGGAGATATTACGTTCTTTGACCCGGCGACGACTACACGACTCATCTTTACGGGCCTAAGCATGTAACGACCCCATGAACTCCTTTATCAAATATTCAACTGCTTTGTCCAGCTTTGCGCTGGCGCTGCCGCCCATTGAGCTTACGTTCTTCTCACCGCTGCTAACGATCGATGCCTTCTTGGCTTTCACATCGCTATCAGCTTTGGCAACGCTCTTTTCAAAGTAATCCTGTGCATCAGTCTCGGCGGATTTGACGAGGTTTGCAGCTTCAGTAGTGGCAGCGGCTATCTTTTTTTCCTTCTCATCCAAGGCACGCTGGACTACTGCCTTGGCTTCAGCCTCTGCCGATTTAATTTTCGATAAGATATCGTCTCTAGCCATCTGATCCCTCTACTTCTTCCCTCACTACACCTCTTCCGTTTTTCAAACAGCGCTACATCACTTTTGGCTCGTGATAAACGTTCTGATCCATCCTCATCTACCAATATAAACTCTTCGGTTTTGATTTGAGGAGAGGGCTAAGTATGTTCTTTCCACTTACGGTCCCCAAAATTTCAAGGCTGTTTCCAGCTCTTTGTGGTCTTTTGCGTATTCTTTGAGGGGAATTTGCTTTAGCCAGGCATCCGTCGCCTGCACCATAGCCATTGCCCCAGCAGTGGTTCCGTCGGGATGGCCGTGCACTCCTCCGCCTGCCTGGATGATGCAATCAATGCCGTAGCCGTCCAAATTTCCATGAACCTTGGCCGGATAGACCCCACCCGAGGCCACCGGGAAGACTCTCTTGTAGCCGTGCCAATCCCCTCGCAGAGCATCACGGGAGAGGTCGTTTTCCAGGGTTTCGCGCGCCATCTTGCCCATGTAGCTTCCTGTATGCAAGTTCGTGCCACCCGTCATGCGCACCAGCTTGGAAATGACCAGCATGGCAATACCGTGCCCTTTGTCTCTGGTGAAGGCTCCATGCATGGTTCTGTGTACATGTATGGGCACATTTAGATGCCGGGAAAGATCCTCCAACGCGGAGAAGCCGGCCGTCAGAACATCGATCATGACCATGTTGGCGCCATGATCGACCGCGGCTTCGGCCCGCTCCATGATCTTATCGGCACCGGCGGTGACGTTTACCGCATAGAAGGCCTTCTTGCCCGTCTGCGTCTCTACTCTGTCCAAGGCACCCATGACAGCCTCCAGACGGGGGATGAGCGGGCAGAAGCTCTGATCGGTCAGGGTCTCGTCGTCTTTGACCAGATCCAGTCCGCCGCGAACGGCGGCTGCGGCCACCGCTGCCGTGCCGGCTGGGTCCAAGCCCACCTTGGGCTTGACGATGGTGCCAACCAATGGACGGCCATAAACTCCCAATATTTTTCGCGCATCTTCAATGCCAAAGCTTGGACCCTTGTGCGCCGAGAGCAGACTCTCCGGGAAGATGACATCCTGCAGGCGCACCTTTTCCAAAGCGCCCAGGCCGAAAAGGTTTCCCGCTACCACAGAGAGGTACTGAGGGATGTTTCCCGGCTCAAAAAGCTCCTCAGGAAATCCGATCTCAACATCATTTCCCTCTGCCAGAATCACCCTCGCCGCGAGGGGATTGTCCTGGCCCCGCACCGCTGTCCAGGTGCCGGTGGACTGCTCAGCAGCTATAGCCTCCGCCGCTTTCTGGATAGGAAGGTCGGTTTCTACATGATATTTTGCGATAAGTTCCATGATACCACTCCAGGAGTTGCTTTCTCTCCCATCGAATATTGCTTTTCTCATGCAGATATAAGAACTTCCACAGGGGATTGGCGTCCACGCGAAAACGATAATATAGAACTTAGACCCAGGTAAATACCGAAAGACAAATTGAAATAAAACAAGATGGAATTTGAGATGACCAAGATCACTATCAGCTTAATTAAGGCCGACGTGGGCGGCTATCCCGGCCACTCCTCGGTCCATCCAGCATTGATCGAGACTGCGGAGTCGAAGCTTGCAGAGGCCAAGAAGTCCGGCGCATTGATAGACTTTAAGGTGATGGCCTGCGGCGACGACCTGGAGCTTCTCATGAGCCACCAGAAAGGCTGCGACAACGGCGAGGTGCATGCCCTGGCCTGGGAGACCTTCGAGGATGCCACCGAGGTTGCCAAGAAGCTCAAGCTCTACGGTGCCGGACAGGACCTTTTGGCGGACGCCTTTTCCGGCAACATTCGCGGCATGGGCCCAGGCGTGGCAGAGATGGAGATCAATGAGCGCACCAGCGAACCGGTGGTCGCCTTCATGATGGACAAGACCGAACCAGGGGCCTTCAATCTGCCCATCTTCAAGATGTTTGCCGATCCATTCAACACCGCTGGTCTGGTGATAGATCCGGCCTGCCATCATGGCTTCACCTTCGAGGTCTGGGATATTCAGGAACACAAGAAGGTCTTCATGGACTGCCCAGGCGAGATGTACGACCTGCTGGCTTTGATCGGTGCCAAGAGCCGCTATGTGATCAAGAGAGTCTTTTGCAAGCCGAACAGCAAAATCTCCGAGCAGGAGCCTGTGGCAGCGGTGAGCACTGAGAAGCTCTTCCAGACGGCAGGAACCTATGTGGGCAAGGACGATCCTGTGGCCCTGGTGCGCTGCCAGTCTGGCCTGCCCGCTCTGGGCGAGGTGCTGGAGCCCTTCGCGCTTGGCCACCTGGTCAGCGGCTGGATGCGCGGTAGCCATAACGGACCCCTCATGCCCTGCTCCTTTGAGACGGCTCATCCCACAAGGTTTGACGGCCCGCCCCGCGTCATAGCTGCCGGCTTCCAGATGGCTTTCGGCAACTTCGTCGGTCCCGTAGATCTCTTCAAAGACGTGGCCTTCGACTTGACCCGCAAGAGGTGCCTGGAGATCACGGATTACATGAGAGCGCACGGACCCTTCGAGCCGCATAGGCTGCCCATGGAGGACATGGAATACACCACGCTCCCCTATGTCATGAAGATGCTGGAGAACAGGTTCACGAAAGCAGAGTAACTGCTTCGCTATTTTTCTTTTCTTCTTTTTCTAATATGGTACAGACACTGGGCGAAATCGAGGGCGATTTTCGCGTGGTGGTCTGCCGAGCCGGTTTGGTTGGCGCAGTAACCATGGGCAAGGAGAAAAAGCCCATCAAATGCATTCACTGAGGAGACTGCGTGGACTTCTGCCCGCAGATCGCGAGAGCGGCGTAGGCAGCAGGTCCATCATTCGCATGGGTCCGGCGGGCGAGACGGGGATAAGATACGCGGACGTGGTTGTGGACACTTACCGCCACTTCGGACGGCTGGGTTTAGGAGCGGTCTTGTTGCAAATGTTACAAAACCCTGTTTCTTCATCCATGCGAATAGACCTCGCAAACTACTCTGCCACTTCTTTCACAGGTCGAGATTTGGTCTGTTTTCTTTTTCTTGGCATTTTCTGGGATATTCCGGCAGAACTCGTTGCCTCCCTCTCCGTATCATCTTGGGCATTTTCCGGCAACTCCTTACGAAATTCCCTGATCATCCCCCTTCTGGCCATCCTCTCCTTGATCATCCTTTTCACCTCGCTCTCTCCCACGGAGAAGACCTCGCCGATCAGCTCCATGGCCACATCCAGCTCCCGGCCCACCAGCGGGTCGCTGGACGCACACCGGCCTGCCAGATCGCTCAGATGATCAAGGGGCTTTTCTACCAGCTCAGAGGAATATTTGTCCGGCTCCTCCCGGTAGATCTTAAGCATGCCGAAGATGTAAGGATAGAGAGGCGTTTCGGGATTTATCCGGTAGAAGGTGTTGGTCTTCTTTTTGGCTTCATCGCGAGGCGAGGGCAGAATTCGGCGCTCCATGGAGACGATCCCCAGGCGCTCCAGCTTGTCCAGCTTGTTCATGAGAGTGGTCTGGTTCCAGAATGGTCCGCCACCAGTGGGTCCATTCTCCCGCCAGATCTGATTGAGCTGTACGTACCCGCCTTTTCGCTTCAGATAAATCAAGAGAGAGGCCAAAGGAGCTTGATCGCGCTGCAGGGCGAAATAACGGATGAACTCATCCAACATGCGCGTACCTGTTATGTACAACTCTAAAGCATTTTCGCTTTCTTTACAAAGCATTTTCGCTTTCTTTACAAAGCATTTTTATGCCTTTATCTCCCTCCGCCCAAGGGAGTCACAATGCAAGCCATAGTTCTAGCAGCGGGCGAGGGAAGCCGCATGCGTCCCTTGACAGCGAAGATGCCAAAGGTGATGCTGCCCGTAGCTGGCAAGCCTCTGCTGGAGCATATCATCCTGCGGGCTCACAGCGCAGGCGTGGATCGTTTCGTGCTGGTAGTAGGATACTGGGCCGAAAGCGTGCGCTCATACTTTGGTGACGGCAGCCTTCTAGGCGTGAAGATAGACTACGCCGAGCAGGCCAAGCAGCTGGGCACCGGCCACGCCCTGATGGCTGCCGAGAGCCAGGCAGAGGATCGCTTCCTTGTTTTAAACGGAGATGTGCTGCCAGATGAGGCGTCCCTGCGAGAGATGGCCCGTGGCGGCGTTGCCGTCTCGGCCATAAAGGTCGATGACCCCAGGAGGTACGGCGTCTTTATGGTGGAAGGAGACATATTCAAATCAGTAGTTGAGAAGAGTGTCAACCCGCCCACCAACCTGGCCAATGCCGGCATCTACCTTTTAGAGAGAAGCATCTTCGAAGCGATGCGATCTGCGCCGCTATCAGAACGGGGCGAGTACGAGCTGACAGACGGCCTGAACCGGCTCGCTCCCCAGGAGAAAATCAGAATCGTCACTCTCAAGAGCTGGCTGGAGATCGGCAGGCCCTGGGATATTCTGGCCGCCAACGAAGTCATGCTTCCGGATATCAAGCCTTGCATCTCCGGCGAGATCGAACACGGCGCGACTTTGTCCGGCAATGTATCCATCGGCCGAAGAACAATCGTTCGTTCCGGAGCCTACATCGTGGGCCCGGTAATAATAGGAGATGACTGCGACATCGGACCCAACTGCTACATCCGGCCCACGACCTGCCTGGGCGACAACGTCCGGATAGGAAACGCAGTCGAGGTCAAAAACAGCGCCATCATGAGCGGCAGCAAGATCGGCCACCTCTCCTACGTGGGAGACAGCATTATCGGAGAGAGGTGCAACTTCGGGGCAGGAACCGTATGCTCCAATTTACGCCATGACAAGAGCCACATAAAATCGTACATCAAAGGGGAGAGGGTGGATAGCGGCAGGCGCAAACTGGGCGTGATCATGGGCAATGATGTAATGACCGGAATCAATACATCTATCTACCCAGGCACGGTCATCCAATCGGAATTCCGGGGACTGCCGGCTGCTATCCACAAGGGCCTGGTCTTTTCTAAAAGAGAGGGCTGAGAATATAACAAACCGTTTCAAGGCAAAGGATGATCATAGAATGAAAATGATGAGAATCACAGCTTCGAGGAGGACTTGATGAGAGATTTCATTCCCATAGCCAAGCCCATCATAGGCGACGAAGAGATTAAAGCTGTAGGAGATGTCCTGAGAAGCGGCATGCTCGCTCAGGGCGAGAGCGTCAAGCGGTTTGAAGATGAATTCTCCAGCTATCTGTGCGTGAAAAACTCAGTAGCAGTAAACAATGGCACCGTCGCCCTGGATCTGGCCGTCAAGGCCCTGGGGCTAAAGCCTGGAGGCGAAGTCATAACGCCCGCCTTCACCTTTATTGCTACCGCAAACTGCGCCCTCTATCAGGGTCTACGCCCCGTATTCGCAGATGTGGACCCGAGGACATTCAATATCGATCCCGATGATCTGCAAAAGAAAATAACCCCCCGCACCAGGGCCGTGATCGGCGTTCACCTCTACGGCCAGCCCTTCGATCTCTCTGCGGTGTCGGAGATCTGCCAGGACAGGTCAATTGCTCTGGTAGAAGACTGCGCTCAAGCCCATGGAGCCGAATACCAGGGCAAGAAGGTGGGCTCATTTAGCACTGGCTGCTTCTCCTTCTACCCCACCAAGAACATGACCACGGGCGAAGGAGGCATGGTCACCACCAACGATGATGCTCTGGCCGCACGTTTGCGATTGCTAAGAAGCCACGGGGACACAGGCAAGTACAATCACGCCACATTGGGCTACAACTACAGGATGATGAATCTGCAAGGAGCTCTCGGCCTGGTGCAGCTAAGGCGATTGGAGGAGTTCACGGCCAAGAGGATTCGCAATGCCAAGTTTTTAAATGAAAACATCAAGATCAAAGGCATCAGCACACCTTATCAATCGAATAATGTCAGGCATGTTTATCATCAGTATGTGTTGCGGGTGGAAGATAGCTTTGCCTCTTCCCGAGAGAAGCTGATGGAGTACCTTCAGGCTAAGGGAATCGGCTGCGCCGTTCACTACCCTAAGGCGGTTTACGAGCAGCCCCTCTACCGGGAGCTGGGCTATACCAATGAGTACTGCCCCGTGTCCGAAGACGTCTCCCGCAAGGTGTTGAGCCTGCCTGTGCATCCCTCACTCACCGAGGAGGACTTAGCGTACATCTGCGAGACCATAAATTCCTTCGAGGCCTGAGCATGGACGTTGGAGTAATCGGCGTCGGGGCCATGGGCAGAAATCATGTGCGGGTCTACTCGGAAATGAAAGGAGTGGACACCGTTTATGTCTATGATCCTGTTTCTGCAAGCGCAGAGCGTTCTCGGGAGTTCGCTACAATATGCAAATCTTTGCAGGAGTTGCTGGGCCAGGTGGATGCAGTCAGCATCTGTGTGCCGACCAGGTACCACTTCGAGACGGCCAAAAAAGTAATCGATACCGGCATAAACTGCCTGATTGAAAAGCCCATCACCTTGAAGGCTGCGGAAGGTGTGCAGCTCTTAAAACTCATCGAGGGCAAAGATCTGGTCGTGGGTGTGGGCCACATAGAGAGGTTCAACCCCATCGTGGCGGAGATGACAAAGATCGCTTCGCGGCCCGATTATGTATCCATCAAGAGACATAATCCCACCTCAAGCCGCATCACCGATGCTTCCGTGGTAGAGGACCTCATGATCCACGACATCGACATAGCCTTCAATGTGCTTTTCAAGGGCGAATGCGACTACAAGATCTTCAGTGCCGGGAGCGCAAACGTCTGCGAGGCACTCGCTGTCTTTCCGGGCTGTGTGGTCTCTATCTCAGCAAGCCGCCTATCCTCCAAGAAATTTCGCACATTTTATGTCGAGTCTGAGGACTTTACGGCGGAGGGCGACTTCATGACCCAAGAGGTTTACATCTACCGAAAGCCCGGCAAGTACGGCATGGAAAATGAGCGGTATATGCAGGAGAATATCATAGAAAAGGTCCTCGTAAACAAGGTCGAGCCCCTAAAGGTAGAGCTGAAGACATTTTTGGACTGCGTCAAGAACGAGAAGAGCTTCCCAGTCACGCCAGAAGAGGGGCTGAAGAACCTGCAAATATGCGAGATCATCAAGCAGGGATTGCAGATCAAGAAGCCTTAGGACGGAAGAATGACCGAATTACAGGGGGAAAGCAATAGCTACTATGTCCATCCCACGGCCATAGTCGAAAGCCTGGCGATTGGTGAGGGCACAAAGATCTGGCACTTTGCTCATGTGCGCCATGGCTCGAAAATCGGCAAGAACTGCAATATAGGAAAGAGCGTTTACATCGACATTGATGCTGAGATCGGCAGCAATGTGAAGATTCAGAACTTCGTCTCCATTTATAGGGGCGTGGTCATCGAGGACGATGTCTTCGTAGGCCCTTCTGCCACCTTCACCAACGATCTGTATCCGCGTGCATTTATCTGGGATGAAAGCCACGTTTCTGCCACGCGCATCTGCCGGGGCGCGAGCATCGGGGCCAATGCCACATTAGTCTGCGGAATAACCGTAGGCGAGTATGCCATGATTGGCGCGGGAAGCGTAGTGGCGAAGGACGTGCCGCCATTTGGTCTGGTGCTTGGCAATCCTGCCCATCAGAAGGGTTATGTCTGCTATTGCGGCCATAGGCTAAAGAGGGATGTCACAACGTCGGTTTACAAATGCCCGAATTGTGGAAAGAGTGTGGAGATCTATGTCTGAAGAATGTGCAAAGATCGCAGTTATTGGCCTTGGCAATGCCGGGCTGCCTTTAGCAGCGATTGTAGCGGACAGCGGCATTATGGTCATGGGCGTGGATATCAATGAAGAGCGCTGCCGGCAGATTAACCGAGGGGAAAATCCCATACCAGAGGAAACTGGCTTAGAAGAGCTAATAAAACAGCACGGCGGAAAAAGGCTCGTGGCTACGTCGCGATTCGATGACGCGAGAAGCTGCCAAACCTTCATATTGATTGTGCCCGTCTTTGTGGACAGCGGCAATAATCCCGACTTCTCAATTATGCAGAAAGCACTCCATTCTCTGGGCAAGATCCTGAAGAAGGGAGATCTGGTCGTTCTAGAGACGACTTTTCCGCCTGGAACTACAGATGGCCTGGTTCAAAAACTGCTATGCGAGTCAAGCGGCCTTTTGCAGAGCGACTTTTTCCTGGCCTATTCTCCGGAGAGAATAATGACTGGCTATAGCCTCTCCCGGCTTAGAGAATTCCCCAAAGTGATAGGGGGCAGGGACGAAGAGAGCGGGATATTAGCCTATCAGGTATATAAAAAATTCATCTGCAACCTTCATCTGGTCTCCTCGGCCAAAGTGGCAGAGATGATCAAGGTCATGGAGGGCTGCTATCGCGATGTAAATATTGCTTTAGCCAATGAACTCTTCAAGATTTGCGAGGATTTAGGAATAGACTTTTTCGAGGCAAGAGAGAAGGCCAACCACCAGTTTTGCCACATTCATCTGCCCTCCACCGGCGTAGGCGGCCACTGCATTCCTGTATACCCCTGGTTTCTCATCAAAGAGATGGAAAA
>JALNZQ010000172.1 GCA_023229165.1 Methanothrix sp. | reverse complement strand
GACCATGCTGGCCAAGGCCGTGGCCAATGAGAGCGACGCCTACTTCATAAGCATCAACGGCCCGGAGATCATGTCCAAGTATTACGGTGAGAGCGAGAAGGCGCTGCGCGATCTATTCGAAGAGGCGGAGAAGAACACGCCTGCCATCATCTTCCTGGATGAACTGGACTCCATCGCTCCCAAGAGAAGCGACGTCACCGGCGAGGTGGAAAGGCGCGTTGTGGCTCAGCTCTTATCCCTCATGGACGGCCTGAAAGAGAGGAAGAACGTAATAGTAATCGGCTCCACCAACCGGCCTGAGGCTTTAGATATGGCTCTTCGCCGGCCGGGCAGATTCGACCGGGAGATTGAACTTGGCGTTCCCGATATGGAAGGGCGCATGGAGATCTTCCAGATCCACACGCGAGGCATGCCCTTGCACGAGGATGTAATCCTGGAGGACTTTGCCAAAAGAACCTACGGCTTTGTGGGCGCGGATATCTCGGCCGTGGGCCGGGAGGCGGCCATGAATGCCCTGCGCCGCATCCTTCCTGAGATCGACCTGGAAGAGCCGACCATTCCCAAGGAGATCTTAGACCGGCTCATTGTGCAAAAGGACGATTTTGAGGCGGCCATGCGAGAGGTTTCCCCTTCTGCCATGAGGGAGATTTTGGTTGAGGTTCCAAATGTCAGCTGGGATGACATTGGTGGCCTGGAAGATGTCAAGCAGCTTCTTGTGGAGGCAGTGGAGTGGCCGCTGCGAAACGCCGAGAGCTTCCGGCGGCTGGGCATTGATGCACCCAAGGGAATCCTGCTCTACGGGCCGCCGGGCACGGGCAAGACCATGCTGGCCAAGGCCGTGGCCAATGAGAGCGAGGCCAACTTCATCACCGTCAAAGGATCTGCGCTTCTCTCCAAGTGGTATGGAGAGAGCGAGAAGAGAGTGGAAGAGATCTTCAAAAAAGCAAGGCAAGTGGCGCCTGCTATCATCTTCCTGGACGAGCTGGATGCGCTGGTGCCCATGCGTGGCGGCGGAGGCGCAGGCGAGCCGCATGTCACAGAGCGCGTAGTAAACCAGCTCTTAAGCGAGATGGACGGCCTGGAGGAGCTGCATGGAGTAGTAGTAATAGGGGCCACCAACCGGCCGGATATCATCGATCCGGCGCTTCTGCGGCCGGGACGTTTTGACGAGCTGATACTGGCTCCTGTGCCGGACAAGGAGTCACGCCGGAAGATCTTCCAGGTGCACCTGAAAAAAGCGCCTCTGGCTGACGATATCAACATCGACGAGCTGATAGATCTCTCGGATCAGTACACTGGCGCCGATATCGCTGCAGTGGTTCGCAAAGCCGGACGGCTGGCTCTGCGGGAGGACATGGCCGCAGAGAAGATCGGCCAGAAGCATTTCCTGGCAGCTTTGCAGGAGATTGGACCCTCGGTTACGCCCGACACCATGAAGTACTATTCGAAATTGGGAACGGAGCTACGCAAGAAAGCCTCACGGGAAGTGGAGCGCGGGGATATTTACGCCTGAGGCGCTGCCCTCCTGCCATTAATTTATTTCGAGAAGCTGGTGAAGTCGGTGGCCCTGGGCGTTCGCCGCGAGAAGACACTGACAACGCTGGCGGGGAGGCTGGCCAGGCTGGATCGGGAGCTTTCCGAGAAGGATCGATCGGACCTCAAGAAAGCAGCCGGGGATCGGTCGCTGAAGCAGATCATGAACGATCTTCTTGATGCAGTAGATCCCGACAAGCAGCAGACAAAGGCCAGGGAGATATTTCAGACTAAGACTCCAAGCGCAGAGCAGGTCAAATCGGCTGCCAAGGAGCTGGCTAAGGCAGCGTGTCTTCCTTTTGACTATCCCAAATTCAGGAATGCGCTGATCGATATCAAGAAGAGAAATGAGCAGATCATCGATGAGCTATCCAAAGACGTGGTGCTTTTTGCGGGCGGCGACGCCACAGCGACGGAACGGGCCCACAGGATCACGGATAGCTTCAGGAACTTCATCGAGGAGAATAAAGACGAGCTGACGGCGCTGCAGATCATCTACGGCAAGCCTTATGCAAAGCGCCGCCTTACTTGCGAGGAAATCAAGCAACTGGCAGAGGCCATTGAAAAGCCGCCCTACCACCTCACACCTGACCTGGTCTGGCGGGCATACGAATATTTGGAGAAGTCGAAGGTCAAAGGGGCAGGACCGCAAAAGCTGCTCACCAATATCATCTCTCTGGTGCGTTTTGCCATGGGAGAGAGCCCGTTCCTTCAGCCATTCAGGGAAACCGTGGACGAGCGCTTCGCAGCCTGGCTGGCAGTGCAGGAACAAACAGGGCAGAAGTTCACGCCTGAGCAGGCGGAGTGGCTGGAGATGCTCAAAGAGCACATCGCCACGAGCCTGCGAATTGATGTGAACGACCTGGAGCTGGCACCATTTTACGAGCGGGGTGGGCCGGTGAAAGCTTGCAGGCTCTTCGGGCCGGGCCTCAGCGGGATGCTGGAGACGCTGAATGAGGCACTGGCGGGGTAAGGATAACTGTAATTTCCGATTCCTAAGTACCGCGCAAAAAACTACCCAGGTCGTCTTTATCGTTCTTCTTTGTTATTCTCCAGCCGATATCCTTATCTCCGAATTTTGCTCTTAAGATTTTTATGCTTCCTGGATCCAGCTTTATCGGGGAAGCGATTCCGATCAGGATATAAGCCTTCCACTTTGTGTGCCCAGAGCTTTCAGAGCATCCTTCTAGAGCTTCAAATGTTTCGAGAATCTGCTCTAAGGCATCATCTATTTTCTTGCCCTTTAATTCTACGAAGCAGAGTGCATCTTCACGATTTCCCTCTTTGAGATAGTAGACTACTAGATCGCAGATTCGTCCATGCATGCCCAGTGCCTTGCGCAAAGTGCTTTTTGGATTGGATTTTTCATCAATCACGAAGAACTTTACAGATTCTCCTTTTTGTGGCCTAACGTTAACGGTTATACCATTATCGGTGAAGGTCGTTCTAGGTATCAAGCAAGGACTCAGGATATCGAGCAGCATTTAGAGCGCCCTTTAAAGCTCCAGCCGGAGCTGCATTATTCGGTCGGATACCTCGCCAAAGGTCTCCCAGTCGATGAATCCTGTTTCGTCCATGATGTTCTTGGCCGTGTTCTCCTCAAAAAGGTAGGCTGAGACCTTGTTTTTAGGGATGAAAGCGTCTGATCTTTTAAGAAAGAACTTTTCCTTTAGTGTCTCCTGGTCATTATGTTCTGCTGCCTTTACCAAATTGATAAGGTGATCAACCAAATAGGGGCTATGTGTGGTGATAATAATATTAAGGCCTGCATTGATGAGCATTGCAAGAAACTCAGTAAACTTTGCCTGAGCCTCCGGGTGGAGGTGCATCTCAGGCTCATCAATCACCAATAAATCGTTAGGCTTAGCTTCATATAGCAAATAGAGGACGAACATAGATAACTCTTTCACCATAGAGGAGACAATAGGCATATCCAAATCAACCCCTTTTCCCTGATTGGGCTGGAAAACCACTTCTCTCAAGGGATCTGGTTCCGGAGTTGAGAAATCGAGATGACCTTCAAGAATGTTGTTCTGCAAAATCTCCGCCAATTTAAGGTAGTTTTCAATTCTCTTATCGTTCTTTGCCTGTTCTATCCGAGCTGCATGGCTTCCGATTAATCGCATTTGAGTAACCGTGTTCATCAGCATCACAATCGGGTCGCCCAAGAATATTTTGTCTGCACGAAGATCATTCTTGATAACTTCATCAGCATCGGTTTTTCTATTTATCTTTGCGGACAATGCAAGAATTGCAAAAGCTGTGCGCTCCGCAGGAAAGATATAAACGAAATTATAAAGAGCCCTGTGAATCACTTGAAAGACCAGGCTTACAATAAATTCTTTTATTGCTCGGACCGGAAACTTTTCTAATATGCCACTGCCAGCAGTGAAGAAATAGAGTGATGTGTCACCTGACTCTTTTAGAGCACTTAAAAGGGCCTCGCCTTTTTTGCTAATTGAGAATTTAGAGTTTACTGTGGAGTCTAAAATTTCCTTGATTTCAATATCCTGATTCTGCAATGCTATTTTAAACTCAGTCTCTTTGAAAGATGCAAGGCGGGTCCCGAGAAACATCTGTGTCCATTGAGGAGCTAAAAGGGCTACGTTATTAAAATAAGCAGATCCAAATTCTTCAAAAAATTTTACTAAATCTATTTTTGCATTACCTTCTTCCAAAATTCGCTTCACTGCATCTTCAAGGGGCGGATAAGAAAATGGTACTTTTCCTTCCGAATAAGCATTAGCGTATTTCCCCCAACCATAAGGACCCAAGATGGCGGAAATGATATTTGCAGTCCATGTCTTGCCTGTATTGTTCGGTCCTACGAAGACCGTCAAGGGCTTCAGCTCAATCTCCGCTTCGCGGACCGCACCGAAATTCTTGATTGTCACCTTCATTTGCTGCGCTCCATTTCTCCTTATTCCCGAGCATCTTTCATCGTTGCAGGATCATTTACTACTACGCTGCTTTTAGTATCTGAATTTAATCCCTGAATCTGCAGGCATTGGGAGTTGATGCCCTGATTATTCCCTTTTTCATTCGCCCCGCAGCCGCAACGCTTTTAGAATCCTCTGGCAATTACGAATAACCACGACAACGTTTAATGCAGCAATTCATTCCAGCAATACCTGGGCAGTAATGCCTGAACACTGAGGGAAGCGGCGGCAGTATGGATGCAGAAGAACTACAGCAAATTATCGAAGAAGGCGAAGGCCGGAAGATCGAGTTCAACATCGGCGGGGCCATGAACTTCCTCAAGAGGTACATCGCCGTGCGCTACGAGATGACGGGAGAGGCGAGAAGGCGAGAGGTGCCGGAGCTTCCCTACGATGCTCTGCGAGAAGCGATCATCAACGCTGTGGCCCACCGGGATTACTTCCAGCGGGGAGCCAACGTCATGGTGGAAATCTACGACGACCGCATCGAGATTTGCAATCCGGGAGGGCTGCCCAGGGGCCTCTCGTCAGAGGAGTTCGGCAAAAAAATTGTGCTGCGAAATCCAAAGATTGCCGGAATGCTGCATCGTGCGGATTATATCGAGAAGATGGGCACGGGCGTTAGTAAGATGCAGCGGCTCATGAGCGAGGCAGGGCTGGCACCGCTGGAGTTCACCTTCACGAGCTTCTTCACGGTTACGTTCAGGAAGCCTGAGGCGGAGAGGCGAGAAGCGATCGACGAAGATTTTGCCAATAGATTCAGTCTCAAGTTCGGTATAAAAGGGGAGAAGCTCATCCGAATGGTTAAAATGCTGGAGATACTCCTCAGAGGCAATAAGATCGATGCACAAGTTGCAGAAATTCTGGGCGCAAAAAAAAGGACCTTTGCTTACGATCTCAAATTTCTTCGCGGCGAAGGGCTCATCGAATTTATCGGTGTACCTAAACCGGACGATATGCTCTGACCGAAAAAGGAAATAAGCAGATCTTCGAATTAAGTGAGCAAGATTCACCATGAAAAATAAGCCGTATTAAAATGTGCTCATGGAAAATTGCACAATAGGTTGCATAGTAAATTGCATAGTAAACCGCGCTGGAGCAGTTCCGGGGCATTGAGGACGAACTGAGAGACTTAAAACGAACGGTGAGCCAGCTCGAAGTGCTGCCCGGTTTGACCGGTTAACCGAGCCCCGACTCAAGGGCATTACCCCATCTGAGCGCGCCGCCGCACACGCACAGGCGCGGGCAGAAGCGCATGCCTGTACCCGTGCGCTCCCGCGAGCCGCAGGGTTTTTTTGGCTAATCTCGAAAAGCATAGATTGATAAGCAAATAAAAGGATTTTTGCAGAGGAAGGTTTAGCTCATGTCCAACACGGAGAAGTTTCTAAAAGAGGCATTTGCCG
>JALNZQ010000009.1 GCA_023229165.1 Methanothrix sp. | reverse complement strand
CCCATAACAGCGTTTTGCATGCTCATCTTCATGTTTGCGCTGGCGGGCATACCCCCCACGGCAGGATTCGTAGGCAAGTTCGTTCTATTTGCCTCGGCATGGTATGCAGAGTTGTACTGGCTGGCAATACTTGCCATCCTCAACAGCGCTCTGTCGCTGGTCTACTACCTGAAGATCATCAGCTACATGTATCTGAAGGAGCCGGCCGGCCCCAAGATGGTTGAGCAGAAGGGATATGTAGTGGCGCTCGTCCTGACGCTTATCGGCGTAGTCGGGATCGGCGTCTTCCCAGAACAGTTCGTCAACTGGGCACTGCAGGCAGCAGCGGTTCTGCTGCCTCAGTAAATCTTTTCCATATTTTTCTTTTTGGCTCTTCGCTATTTTGCAATAGTCTACAGATAATGAGTTGATGCGCATGAAAGCAGTACCATAAGAATCATATGCCTAGAGTAGACCTATAGAAGATCAACCGTGTTCAATCAAAGTTCCATCTTATCACTTAATCGCTTGAGCATTTAGGGATATTTCTGCTAAAATTATTTTATAATAAATTTTTATCAATCGTGGGATCTATCTTTTTCATTTCATCGACTAGTTTATATTTCCAATCTCCAACATATGGTTTATATAAAACCCCTAAGTAATCCGAAGGTATCTCAAAATTATCATTCTGTCGATAAAGAGCAACTACTCTATTCCGCCCTAATTTTGCTATAAAATATCCCAACTCCATAATAACATTTTGTCTAGCTCTATGCATTCCTTCACTTGGAGAAGCTCCTTTTGGATACGCAAAATCATCCGGAGAAAGAAGAATTATGGCAAAGTCTACATCTGAATGTGTTTCAAATTTTTCTATAATTGTTTTACCCTCATCAGGTTGTTCATGAAGGATTACAGGCACCAATTTCAATCTTAATAGCACATTGGCAGCCTCTTGCTTCATCTCACCATCATGGCCATGAACAATAAATACTTTTTTTATTTCCTTGCTATTATTCCCACATATTACTCTTGTTGGAGTGGCGAGAAAATAAGCATCTAATGGCGCTGCCTTCCGTTCAGACGCATTTATCTGTCCTGTAATCGGCTTTTTGGATTGTTTATCCTCCAACTCCATGATAATTGATTCGAGTTCTGCTAGCACAATTTCCCGTTGAGTTTCGTATGAGTAAAATGAACCTTTAGATATATTTGTATAATGATCATCCTCTTTGCCAATGTAATCTTCAACTAATTTTACAGCATCATTATAATATTTTACTATATCCACAGGATACTCGGATCCGTACATTTTATCTTTAGTTGCCTTAAAGATCCTTATGGCGATATTCTCTTGCATAGATTATCAAGAAGCGTAAATCAATTCGTATATTTAATTCTTTTCAAGCAAGCTACAACTTTTGATTTTCTCAGGATTTATTCACCATCAATTTTCAGCCTCATTATATGCTAAAAACCTTATGCCAGTGATGTATTGATTGATAAATATGGACAAGAATCAGCTCGAAAAGAACCTTTTCATCCTCATGCCAGCGTTTCTCAGATGCTAATGGGCGAATATCCTCCCGCCCGACTGGGCTCGGCACAGCCGCACCAGGCCGCCGCACACACACGCGCGCGGACGGGGGGCCGCCAGCGCGAACGGCTGTACATGAAAACAGAAGCATGAGAAATTATTTTAACCTTGAAGAACAAGAATATATAAAATATTCAGGCAGGCCCATCCCATGAGCACAAAGATCATTGAATGCATTTATGAAGGAGGCATCCTCAGACCTCTTGTCAAGGTTGACCTGGAAGAGGGCAAAAAGGTCACACTCTTTCTGAGAGATGAACGGGAAGAGATACTCGACAAATACGCAGGAATTGTCAAGCTTGGCAGGACTGTAAAGCTCCAAGAAATCCTGACGCAGGGGGAAGAACGCTGGCAGTAATGATAGATGCAAATGTCTTCCTTTCATATCTCTTTCCATCCGATAAGCTCGAAGCGGCCAAGAGGATCTTTCGGTCCGCTGATGATCCAGTTACCATTCTTGATGTCCTGGAAGAAGTGGTCTACGTCGGCCTATCTTTAAATCATGGCTCGAAGGGATTTAAGCTGAAGGGAGAGATCATGAAGAATGGCTTTAGCGAGATGGACCGGCAATTCTTGAGCAATTTGAGAGCCTTTCTGGATGAATTAGGGATACGATTGTTAGAGACGCCAAATGATCTCGAAGCTATCCTGGATGTCATGGCTGAGAACCTGCTTCTTCCGAGCGATGCTTTGATCGTGGCCTCTTGCAGGCATCACAGGATAAAATGCATTGCCACCTTTGACAGCGATTTCAAGAGATTGAAGAACTTTGAAATCATCGGAGAGGAAAGCGGATAAAACACTTTTGTGGCGCTATGATGATTCTGCAATTGTAGGATTCAACATAGCAGCTTCTCGCCCGCCCTGCTTTCTGGGGCACATGGACGCCCCCCGGCGGGCCTCCGCTGCACGGCCCCCGCACAGCCGCACGAGACCCACCGCCCACACACGCGCGCGGACGGGGGCGCACGAGCATCCACGAGAAGGAATAAATAATTTGTAGTTCTTCTCGATCGGGGTGGACTGCTCATGGATCAACTTCCTAAAACATCTTCATGCAGCCCGAAATCAACTATTACAATGCGATTATTATCATAATCGATTCTGTAACGAATGACCCAATGGTCCTTAAGGTAAACTTCTCGATCCCCAGCTTTATCATGACTGAGGGGTTTACCGCATTCTGGCTCACGGCAAAGCTTTTCGAGTCTCTTTTCTATCTGTCTTTCCAGCTCTTTGTCTTTCTTCTTAGCATCGGATAAAAGCTTACCAACCGATTTAGGGATAAACAGGTCAAAAGGCGTCTTCGTTTTGCCAAGAGGAATAAACCTTAACATATTTCAAATCTTTTCTAGATAATCTTTTAATTCCTCAGATGAGGTAATAAGCGTACCTTCCCCGCGCAAGTATTCCTCCCAGGCCGCGTTTGTTCTAGCCAAAGCGACTGGATCTCGGATTAAAGCCCGGTCTGTCTTCTTTTTCCTGGAGAAACGATGAATCATTGCCCGAACCCAAGATATGTTAATAGTCATCTGAAGCTCCTTCTATCACAAATGTAATAAACTTCCTAGGATTATAAGTTTTCCTCTCGAATGATCGATGGCCACGCTCGTCCCTCTGCTCGGCTAGGCGGGCTAGCATGCTCCCGCACGCCCTGCTTTCTGGGGCACATGGACGCCCCCCCGGCGGGCCTCCGCTGCCCGGACCCCGCATAGCCGCACGAGGCCGCCGCCCACACACGCGTGCGGAAGGGGGGCCGCACGGGCTTTCGCATCGCTTGAATTAGGCTCATGCCTTTAGCGCCACTTCTCCCGCCACTAGAGGCTTTGCCAAGAGCCTTCCAGGGAAAAATTCTTCCATAACCTCATCTGATGACTACGACTTCATTCTTTACTTTAACAACAAATTCTTTTTTCCCTTCGTGCAGCTTGCCCTTGCAGCAACCACAAGTATCTGGAATCATTCTTTTTTCATTCCCCATTCGAGGAGCTTATTCTGCAACTCATCTAGTTGCATAGGCTTACTAATGTAATCATCCATTCCTGCATTAATGCATTTATCCATATCACCCTCAAGGGCGTAGGCTGTGATAGCAATGATCTTCGGCCTACTATGCCATCGCTCGCGTATCTTTCTGGCAGCCTCCAAACCATCTAGCTCTGGCATCTGGATATCCATGAATATAAGATCGTAGTGCTTATGTTCAAGAGCTTGAAGGACCTCTAGACCATTGGCCACGACATCCGCCTTATACCCTAATTTTTTGAGCATGAGCAGAGCGACCCTTTGATTGATCAAGTTATCCTCTGCCAAGAGGATGCTAAGGTCTTTTTTAATCATGATTTCATCTGATGTCACAGGCCCTGCTTTTACGACCCTTGCAGGGATTTCGGACGTACTATCCACTATTACCGTGAAGTGAAAGGTGCTTCCCAGTCCCGGCGTGCTCTCAGCCCAGATCCTGCCGCCCATCATCTCGACCAAACGCTTGCTTATAGCCAGACCCAGGCCCGTGCCTCCGTACTTCTTGGTAATAGAAGAATCGGCTTGGGCAAAGGGTTGGAACAACTTAGCTAAAGCTGTTTGGGATATGCCTATACCTGTATCCTTCACAGAGAAATGAACCTCATAGCTATCCCCAGCACTTTTACTAGCTTGGACCAGGACCTCCACCTTGCCTCTATTGGTAAATTTTACGGCATTGGAGAGGAGATTAACCAGTACCTGGCGTATCCTTTGTGAGTCTCCAACCACATTTTCTGGAATAGGGCCTTCGGATCTGTATGAAAGATCCAAACCCTTGGTACTGGCAGAAGATGCGATTATGTCTATGGACTCCTCGACACAGACTATCAAGTTGAAAGGCTGGCACTCCAGCTCTGCCTTTCCCCGCTCTATTCTGGAGAGGTCCAGGATGTTGTTTATGATAGATAGGAGAGCCTGACCACTGTTACTTATAGTCTCAATGCACTCCCTCTGTTCAGGATTTAGATCAGTCTCTCCGAGGATGCTGGCCATGCCTATGACGGCGTTCATGGGAGTCCTCAACTCATGGCTCATATTGGCCAGAAAATCCGATTTTGCCATGGCCGCCGCCTCCGCGGCCTCCTTGGTCCTCAACAGATCCTCCTCAATATGTTTTCGCCCAGTTATATCTGTTGCCAGGCCCTCAATGAGGATCTCATCCCCCTGAATCTGCATACCTATAGACCGGTCGTTCAGCCAATGCCACTGACCCTGAGCATCCCTTATGCGGTACTCTATATCTATGTCCACTCCTTTGGCCAGATTCTGAATGGCCTGATCTACCTTGGCCTGGTCATCGGGGTGGATGGAATCATGCCACAAATACGGATTTTGGTGCATTTTGGCAGGAGAATAACCAAGCACTGACTCCACACGAGAGGAGTAAAAGGTCCCGGCTCTCTTATTGGAAAAAGAATATACAATATCAGGAGATCCTTCTACCAGCCGTCGGTATTTCTCCTCACTGTCTCTGAGCGCTTTCTCTATCCGCTTCTGCTCGGTGATCTCCACCATAACCGAACCGATATACTTGATATGACCTCCTTCATCCATTATCGGAAAATAGGATGCCAGCCAGCCCCTCATTACCCCTGGTGCCTTTCGCATCCGGCCGCTGACCTCCATATTTAGGGCAGGCTCGCCAGTCTTCAGGATCTTTCTGCATAGAGGGACCATAAAGGAAGATAGCTCAGGCAATATCTCCTGGATGGTCTTGCCTATATATGCCTGCACAGGAGTGCCGTTGATCATGGCCATTGTCTCATTGATCCTGACAAACCTCATATCGCTATCTATTATGGCCAATCCCGCCGGAGAGTTGATGAAGAAGGCTCCCAGCATTTCCTCAGCCCTCCTCCTGTCTGAGATGTCACGTACTATGGCCTGGAAGTTTCCCTGGTCGGTCATCCTGGCAGTGATCTCCACTGGTATTGTAGTGCCATCACTCTTCAGCATCCTGCGCTCTATCATCCTGGTCACGCCAGGAGGGATCTCTAAGACCTCAGGGGGCTTTGATTCACGGTCCCCCATGGGTATTAGATCCACCAGGCTTTTTCCCACAAGCTCAGAGCGGCTGAAGCCCAGCAACTGGCAGGCCCTGGGGTTTACATCGATATATCGACCGCTGGCGTCGACCAAAAAGATGCCGTCAGAAGCCTGCTCAACCAGGGATCTGTAGCGAGCCTCGCTCTTGCTCAGGGCTTCTTCGAAAAGTTTACGCGTTGTTATATCCACGAAGGTGGCCTGGCTTATAGGAGTGCCATTCGATTTATGAAAAACAGAGACCTTCATCTCTACCCAGACAGTGGATCCATCCTTGCGTATTCCGCGATAATCGTATATTTCCGGGACATCTTTGCCCTGTAGCCTCTCTATATAGCGGCTCCATACCATCTCGCGATCCTCGGGATGGACCCAAGCCCTTAAATCTGCTCCAGTGAATTTCATCAGCTCATCTACAGAGTAGCTGGTTATTTTTGCCAGGGCTTGATTAACGAAAATTATACGATTTAGATCTATGATCATCAATCCCTGCTGAGAATTATCCACTAGATGGCGATAGGATTCCTCAGCCTCTTTTCGCGAAGCTGCCTCCTGTTGGGCAGCCTTGCTAAGAGCGATGTTCTCGTTTAAAGCCATTACCTGGCGGATCAGGGCCATTCCAAGGATCCCACCTATTCCAAATAGAAGTGGATATGTGAGAACGTTATGAACAGTCGCCTGTACCCAGACCAGCAGAAGATAAGCCATACATATCGACACATAGGGGATATGCCTCGTCCAGGGGAATTGAGACTGCTGGGGATCTTCTACATCACCATGGAGTCGAGACGCCTCGGCATGCCAAATTCCCGCCAGCCCTATAAGTACATAATATGATATAAAGAAGAGGCCTGCCCATCCCTTTATCATGAAGGTCCCATGTAGAGACTGATAAGCGTAAATCAGATCGCCAATAATATTGGCAATGACGCCGCAGGCCAGGATGGCCATAGGGATCTTCTGGTTTGATCTCATGCCTCGATAAAGAATCTCCAGCAGGGCAAAGAGCAGCACAAGATCGAGGATAGGATAGCTGATGGAGGTGGACATAGCATTGCCTATGCTGGCCTGAAAGATCGGCCTGATTAGGAAAACCCATAAGAGCATGGCAGCTGTGATCACCACTATGCCTATATCCAGCAGCACCTTGATCCTCTCACGAATGGCGAGTTTGGCCATTGGCAGGAAAAGTACCCCCATGGCAAAGAGGGGATAGAATGCCAGAAAGAAGATATCGGCTTGCGATACGAGGTTCTGACCATTCTGGATGATGTCATGGGCTGGGAAGGCTATGACGCCCAAGAGGCTTAACGCCTGTGCAGAGGCCATGATCCCCCAGGCTCGGCGAGACCTCGACCCGGGATCGGATCGCCATGCTGCATAGACCAGACCTAGTACCGCCAATATGCTGGACCAAAGGAAGAGAGGATCGCTCTGTAGAGCCCAAATTAGTAGATCATTCTTTTGCAGGACCAATAAGATCCAGGAAAAGAACACGACGCCGGCTGATAAGACGGCTAGAATGATAAAAGAGGTTGCCACCGGCCGGACCTCGGCAGAGGCAGCCAATCTGCCATGCCCTTTCTCGGAACTCGCCATTACACTCAAGTTCGCTGTCAGTACTTATAGGAGTTTCTATACTCCGCGATTTTCGCTAATTCTAATGATCTTATCCAGATTGGATCTATAGTTAGTCCCTCATTTTGACGCGGTCCTCCTGGCTGAGGTCGCAGTAATCAGGCGTCCTATTCCTTTGCATGTAGATGTAATCGTACAGGATCATCAGCAGCTGTTGCTGATTAGTATATAATGAGGGGCTGGTGGTGAAATTTTAGGCCCTCATGGCCAAGCAGTAATGGAGCATCGTGGACGCAAAATCTGCCAAAACCAATGAGCATATCTGCCGGGTCTACGTACTCGCCATAATACATCTCTATCAGCTCTTTCTTATCGAGCGGGCGATCCTTTTCTGAGTAAAACTCCGATATAAGCTTGGAGATTGTCTCTGTTGGGCCGCCCATGAATATGCCAAAGAACAGACGATGTGAACGGCGATCTCGAGTGAGATCGGTCAACCTGGCGTATGTATCAAGCAAATAGCCGTGCTGCGTTGATCTGAGATACTCGCGGTACTCGCCGTAAACATGAAAGCTGACGCCGTAGTCCTTATAGAAGCTCAAGTAGCTGGGATGGCTGGCCAGCCAGGTCAACGGCTTCATGACCTCCTTCATATATGCCTCACCGCGGTCCAGAAGGTCCGGCCTGAAAATGGGCGATAGAAGGGTATCAATGCCGTGATCAAAGAAGAGCTTGCATAATTCTAAATGGCGCTTCCTCTGCACCACCATATATGACTCTAGAGAGGTGCTCTAGCATATGCCACCGCCTTGTTCCATCTGTGGGAAAGACGCACACCTTAGACCACTTCGAACGCACTATATCGGCGACCTTTCCTGTAGGCAGATTTAGAAAATCCTCAAGATTCACCTCGAATCCACACCCAGATCCTCTCTAGTTTTAACCTAATACACAAAACTACTGCTCTTAAACTCCAAAGCGCATTTTTTTTGAGCATGTTGCCTTATAAAGTTTAATGGCATGTTTATAGGGCTATCTTCCAATGATTTGCGATAAAGATTGCGGTAGGAGACTTAATTCAAATATATTTGAATGAAATAATATCCGACGAGGTTTTAAAATGGGCGAAGTAAAGACCGCAAAAGATCGTACTTTCAAAGGTATCCTGGAGATCATGGAGAGAGAAGATATCGACGAAGAAGGCTTTATCAGGCGTTGGGATGTGACCATACGCGAAGCTGCGGCTATCCTCGGTCATAATTTACGCCAGACTCTGGAAATCATAGAGAAGAAGATAGGGGGCAATGTAGGGCGATAGGAAATGATTAGGGCGTTGGATCTGGCAAAGAAGCTTGCTGAAGTGAAATAGCCATAATTTTATGACTAATTAGAATTCAATTGATAAAGCTCGATGCCGACTGCAACAACATCGTCCGACTGCTCGACCGGGCGCACTAGCTCGCTCCCAGGCCTTCGCAGCCGGGCCACGGCCTCCCCACAACCGCATGAGGCAGCCGCCCACACACGCGCGCGGGCGGGCGCTCGTAGCCGTAATGGCATGGTTTTATCCGCATAGAGTAGTGCAGGCGCTTCAGAATTGCCAACTACACTTGGAAAATTGCGGCTCAATCTACCCAATTTAAATAGCGAGGAACCCGATCAAGTTAGATGCTATTTGTGGGGAAACATATTGTGATTTTAGTGATTTAGGAGATTCCTGCAAACGAAGCTGTATAATAGTAGAGAGCACCATTCCACAATATGAGACGAAAATTATTCGCCATTTGGATTATAGTCCTTATATTCATAGCGCCATTGTGTACCTGTTATTCCGATCAGCCCGAGAAGAAAGCTGTGAAGGTTGTACACTTTATTAATGGCGCTCAGGGTGACAAATCGTTCTTTGATTCAGCTGTGCGCGGCATAGCCGAAGCCGATGCGAATTTCCAGCTTGAGGTGGAGACGATCGAGGCAGGATATAACTCCTCCAGCTGGAAGCCTGCGCTTGTGGATGCTGCTGCCAATAAGGATTACGATATTATGATTGTAGGCACTTATTCAATGGCGGAATTACTAAAGGACGTGGCCCAAAAGCATCCTGATAAGAGGTTCATAATTTATGATTCCGCCGTGAACTACACAAAAGGCAATTGCAGCAACGTTTATTCTATCCTTTACAGGCAGAACGAGGGTGCTTACCTCGCGGGCGTTTACGCCGGACTAATGACAAAGTCAGGCATAATCGGCATACTTGGCGGGCAAAACACCACGATCATAAACGACTTTGTCATTGGATATGAGCAGGGCGCCAGGTCTGTGAGACCGGATATTGAGATCATGGTGGCGTATGCAGAAAGCTGGAACGATTCGGCCAAGGGAGAAGCACAGGCCAAAGAGATGTATGGAGAAGGAGCAGATATAGTCTTCCAGGCTGCTGGAACCACAGGCCTAGGTGTCTTCAAGGCTGCCCAGCAATTAGACAAATATGCCATAGGTGTTGATTCTGACCAGGCGCTGATAATTGAGATGACCGACCCTGAACAGGCCAAGCATATACTCACATCTATGACGAAGAACGTGGATAGCAGCCTCTACCGCGCGCTGAGACTGTATATTGACGGCCAATTGCCCTTTGGCCAGGCCGAAACTTTGGGCATCAAGGAGAACGGCGTGGGCTTGGCAAAGAGCAAGTACTACGAGAAGGTTACGCCTGCAGATGTTAAGGCCAAAATAAATCAGACTGAAATAGATATCAGGGATGGCAGGATAAAAGTTGAGACGGCATTCAAATGATATGTCCTCTATCACTCATATTGCCCGATCACTGGCCTCTTCAGGAAAACCGAGATATTCGAGCGCCCTATTTCTTATCCGGATCATATCCCCGGTGAGTGCGTCCCCTCCACCCACCCGCTCGACATAATTCAGGGAGAATGCCAACCGGTCATTGATGCTGACGCCCGCAATAAACAAAGGAAAAGCCTCGCTTGCAGGAGCCACGAAGAACATGCGATCGAGCCTGAGGCTTCCGTATGTCTCGGGAAAATACAGCCGCCCGATGTTTGAGGATATGGTGCCTGGGAGATTATAAACGGCCTTGCTGCAGAGTTCAAAAGCTATGTTATCCCTGTCTCGGGCAAGTGCGGAGAGGTTTTCAGTCTGGCTGAAAGCCTCCGGGAGGAGATCCACATAGGGGGCGCAGTTAGTGAAGGCGTCCACAAGCGTTGGATCGAAAGGTTCCATATCAATAGCTGAGGTATCAATCATCTCAGCTCTTTTCCGGATGATCTCTTGCAGCTCCTGTGCATTTTTCCAGAAGGATCTTTTGGAGTCGTAGGCAAAAGGGAATTTGAATGCCCCTACAAAGAAGCCAAGGAAGTCTCCGTGATTTGCGCCAAGACGCCTTCTCAGGTCAAACGGCACCTGGATGGTCCTCCTATTCTCGGGAAGCTGGCCCCTTATCTCCTGATATGCGGCGAGGAATGCTGCAGTTAATGCTGAGGTTACTGTCGCTGCATTCTCCCGGCACCGGGAAACTAAGTCCATGGTCTCCTCTGGCTCAAGCTGAAGGACCACTATTTCGTGCCGGACCCTTCCGGCGAGAGCTTTATAGATGCAGCAAAAATCTTCTTGGGAAAAATAATGAGGTTTATTTTGCCATTGATTGTTATAATGATCGATGTCAGCATCATATGTAAACTTTAAAGAGATAATACCACTTTTATCCAGGTAATCGGTGGCTCTAGGCGGGCAAATGGCCTGTCCCCCTTCGACCGGATTTGCATAGCTGGCAAGGATGTCACGGAGCAGGTTCGCCAAGGAGATCCCATCGCAAATGCTGTGCTGGGAAAAGGCGATAAGCTCTGAAACCTCCTTAGAACACACGAGCACGAACCTTATCATCGGACCCCTAACAGGTTTAAAAGGCACAAGGTACTCCAGCCTGACCTCCTCGAACCACTGCTCTTCAGAGGTCCTTGGTACAGTACGCAATGTCGCTTTTTGGGCATGATCAGTCGAGAACCAGATATCATGATGCCCATCAATAACGACCCTGGCACTCATGAGTGGGTGCACTGCGCCGACTGAATCTATCGCTCTACGAAGGTCATCCTCATGAACATCCCCGTGGATACGAGCGACCGCTGCCAGGTTATTTTCTGCGCTCCATAGCAGATACCGTTCGAAATTGGAGAGCCGTCTCAGGCGTCCCGGGATATCGATGCCTCTGTCTTTCCCACCACGATCGTTCATCTCATCATCCTTCATCATTATTGATCTCACAGTGCTCTATCCGGATGGCTGGCTTGCCGTCCCGAATTCGCCTTCCAACTGCCTCCACTTTCGGCCACCCATAAGCACGTTAAATTCGGACCAATTTATGCCTAATTCACCCACTTTTTCAAGATCGCCATTTTTCAATGCCTGCAAGGCATTCGACATGGCTTTGGCAGCAGGATAGAGGCAGACCATGGGAATGGAAAGATATTTCACGCCGATTCGTTCCAGTTCCGAAATGGAGAATAAGGGTGTTTTACCACCGGGAATTAGGTTGAATGCTAGCGGTATTTCGATACGCATAACAAGTTGTTTTACTTCCTCCAGAGATTGCGGGCATTCCACATAAATATAATCCGCCCCGGCTTTTGCATAAGCCATGGCTCGTTCGATGGTTTTATCGATTCCTTCTATAGCTCTGGCATCAGTTCTTGCTCCAATAACCAGATCACGGCCCTCTTCATCTCTCGCTCTGATCATAGCAGCAATCTTCGAGACCATCTCATTCTTGGAGATGATCGATTTGCCGCTCATATGGCCGCAGCGCTTGGGCCAGGTCTGATCCTCAATTCTTATGCCTGCAGCATCGACCCAAATGTAATTTTTGGCAGTCCAATAGGCATTCAGGGCATTTCCATAGCCCGTATCAGCATCAACATCAACGGGTATCGAGACGCTGTTAATTAGATTTCTGGCTCTCTCCAGCAATTCTCCAAAGCTAATCAGTCCTAGATCGGGCTGTCCGATTGCCGATGCGGAAATGGCATATCCCGATGTCCCCATCAGCTTAAACCCCGCGTTTTCAATCAAGAGAGCAGAGAGAGCATCATAGCCGCATGGTCTTAAGACTAGACCCGGTTTTTCAAGCAATTGTCTAAAGAGCTTTGATTTGTGCATATTCGGTCACCACATCAATTCAATAATTCAAAATTAGATACTAATGTGCACTTATCGTTAATATAGATATAGGCTGAGAATTTTGCAGAGAGTCTTGAAATTATTTTGTGTCAGTTCCGTTTTTATAGCGGTCGAAGGCGAAATGATTTCGGGGCTCTACAACCTCTTTGAAACTTGGTAAATCGCTATAAATCCTAGGAATCATGATCTACCTTCTTGCGATCATTCCTCTACGAAGCTCTATAAATTTGAGCCGTTAGTCTCTGTTGGACCAAGGCACTTCATCCGTCCTTCTTTCCCGCTTTCGTCGGGCACTGATACGAAGATGCTTCCTCAAAGCGATTTATGCCGAGCATACTCCAGTTTAAGGATTACAAAAAGATGGTATTCAGTTATGTCGACCCGGAGGAAAGGAAGCAGCGGCACAGGACCGTCTTCCCGCAGGACTGCAGGCGAGCGTTTGAGCTTGGGAAACGGCTGGGAAAATCCCGGTAAGCAGGACAAATCTAAATAAAAAATAATATTAAACCCAAAAAAAGCTTGGCTCTTCCCAAATTCCCGGGACAGAGCCTATTTTAGATGACTAAATCGTGGCGTATTCCGCCGCCTCGTCCAACTGCTCCTGTATTCGGAGAAGCTGATTGTACTTGGCCGTCCTCTCGGAACGAGCCGGCGCACCGGTCTTGAGCAGCTCGCAGCCCAAAGCTACGGCCACATCGGCT
Source organism: Methanothrix sp. (assembly GCA_023229165.1). Lineage (GTDB taxonomy): Archaea > Halobacteriota > Methanosarcinia > Methanotrichales > Methanotrichaceae > Methanothrix. The sequence goes on along the minus strand of JALNZQ010000009.1, from coordinate 11,832 downwards.
AAAGCCGAATCCTCAGTCTCTGCCGAGCGATGGGAGGCCATGACCTTCCAGCCCGCCCGGAAGGCCATCCTGGCCGCATCAAATGCCTCGGAGACGGATCCGATCTGGTTGAGCTTGAGCAGCAGGGCATTGCCGGCATGCATCTTGATGCCCTTCTCCAGGCGCTTTATGTTGGTGACATAAAGGTCGTCTCCTATTATTATCGTTCCCGGCAGCTTGGCAGTAAGCTCGGCAAAGCTGTCATACGCCTCCTCCTCAAATGGGTCTTCCAGCAGAATAATGGGGTAAGTCTTGACTAGATCGACATAGTAATCAATAAGCTCTCCAGACGAGAGCCGATTTCCGTCCACGGAGTAGCCGCCTTCCATGTAGAAGCTGGAGGCTGCTGAGTCAAGGCCGATCTTGATCTCCTCTGCGTAGCCGCTGACATCAAGAGCGCTCATGATGGCGTCCAGAGCATCGCGAGTCCTAACCAGCGGCGGTGCATAGCCACCTTCGTAGCCGACGTTGGTTGCACCCACACCGTACTTGCCCTTTAAGATCTTGCCCAGAGCATGATAGGTCTCAACAGCCATGCGCAGACCTTCGCTGAATGTCTTGGCCCCGGTGGGCTGAATCATGAACTCCTGGATGGAGAGCTCGTTGCCTGCATGCTGGCCTCCGTTGAGGACGTTGAAGGAAGGAACGGGCAGGCGAGAGGTATTCACTCCGCCCAGGTACTTGTAGAGCGGCATTTCCGCAGAGGATGCAGCCGCCTTGGCCACCGCTATAGAGACGCCTAGAATGGCATTGGCACCCAAATTGGACTTATTGGGCGTGCCATCCATCTCGATCATGAAATCATCGATCTCTCTTTGGGCAGAGGCATTCATGCCCAGCAGCTCGGGAGCTATAACCTCATTTACATTCTTGACAGCCTTGAGGACGCCCTTGCCACCATATCTGTCGCCTCCATCGCGTAGCTCCAATGCCTCGTGCGTGCCGGTGGATGCACCGGAGGGCACAGCCGCGCGCCCAAAGCCGCAGCAAGTATAAACATCGACCTCTATCGTCGGGTTTCCTCGTGAGTCAAGGATCTCACGAGCATGAATCTTCTCGATCTGAAATGACATGCTATACCACGACAGATTCTTGGAAGGCTTCTTTATTAAGGTTGGCGTGCCCGAATAAGAGATTGCATTTTCTTACAATGAATCCAGCAATATATTGCAGTAAAAGATTAAAATATTAAAAATAAAAAGGCCGCCTGGGCCAAAACCCCAGGCACCCTAAATGCTTATGCCTTCGTCAGATGTGTTCAGATCCCAGTCTGGCGGCTGCCATCCGTCATACCTGACCGTCCTTGGAGCCACTCCCGTCTCCCTCACATCTATGTAGGCGGATGCATCGGCAGAACCGCTGCTCGATCCATCCAACGCGCTGGTATCCACATGCACCTTATTGGTGTAGGCCCCATTCCTTGCCGCATGCATGCTGTACTCAATGGTTACCAGTTCATCAGGCCGTAGATTTGCGAAATTCCATTGGATATAAACCGGGTCTACGATGTATGGCTCAACGGAGGATTTCAGGAGGCTCATATCTCCAGGAATCTCGTCGGTAACCTTAGCGGCCCAGATGCTATTGGCACTGTTCCTGAGCAGAATGGTGTAATGCACCACAGTAGGATCTGATGGGTCCAATTGTGCTTTCTTTTCCACAAACACCTTGGGCGCGCAGCAGCCTAGCCATGCGGAATCCAGGCTCGCGCAATTGGTTGATGACACCAATGAACCGCCTGTAATCCCACTGACTGTGACGCAATTGAGCACGTTGTCAGGTGCATTCTCAGTGATGTTAAGCCTCAGGTTAATGGTCAAGCTGTTGCCAATGCCCAGGTGCAGTATCGTCCAGTTGGCACTGGTTGCCGAAAGTGCCAACGGCCTGACCGAGGAGTTGATGTACTGCGTTCCCGGCGGGAAGAGATCCACGACGTACACAGGAGCCAGAGCACGATTGCCGTCATTGGTTACAGTTATTGTGTAATCAGCGACCGTCGAGTTAACCCGATTGACCCATGCGGACTTCGTCTGGCCTTCCTTGGTTACGGAGATATGCGGGAAGTCGTACTTCGATACGCCGGTCATGAGAATATGACGCGTTAGGCTAAATTCACCTGCATAGCGCTCCTCATTGTCTACCTCATCCGTGGCATTTGTACCGACCGACGCTGCCCTGAAATCGGCAACACCGTTGAAGGTGGCATTGGTCTTCATCTCGTTTAAGCCGAGTGCTATTGAATCCTTCTTCAAATACTCCAGAGATGAGTACTTCTCGCTGATGATAGTAGCGGGAGCTGTGCCCTTATCGGAAGTGTTGCACGGTTTTTCGATTGCGCCTCCTGAGGAGTCGTTTGCAGCGACTATAACGCCTCCGCGCAGATTACCGCTCTTGGACCACATTCCCTCATTCCACTTCATGTCCTGGTTTGCCTGGACGGAGGGAGAGTAGTTGTAGCTGCTCGGTTTATGAGCAACCTCGATATCCTTCGCCATATAATTGCTGAAGGAGTCGACTATCTCCTCGCTCTTGTATGCGCCGGTTCCAGACTCGTAGGTTCTCTGGGAAGAGCGTATTCTCTTGTCTGCAGCCACAAAGCCTTCTCCGGATGCAGCCTTATTGGTGACGACGTTCTTGCCATATTCATCAAACGATTCGTTGATGCGGAATTGGCCGCTGTAATCCTCCTGGCTCTCAAAGATGGGTTTCTTCTTGGGTCCATCATCCGGCGAGGCCTTCTTGAAGAAGCCAATGCTGCCCTTGCCGGTGAAGCTGGAGTCCACCATCATCTTCGAGCCGTTCTCGTCCATCTTGATGTACGAATCGCGGTCCACGTTGGTGGCATAGCGGTAGGTCTCATGCATGACGGCTCCTGTGATGTGGTTCTTGGCCCGGCTCTCCTCAGTCCACTTGGAGGCATAATTGAGGCCATTGTTGCCAGGCAGCTCGAAGGTCGTCGGATAGTAGCTGGCAGAGACGTTCTTTAGCGACTCGATGGATCTGTTCTCCCACTTGAGATTTGTCATCTCTTCGAAGCTGTAATCACCGCTTCCGTGTTCCCTCATTTCCAGTTCAGTTCCAATATCTTGAACGGTCACACTGGCACATGTACTCCTGGTCCAAGACTCAGGCCAAACCTTAGCAGTAACGTAGACGCAGTTTTTGAGTTCGTAAGGCGAGACGAAATCCTCATAAGTTTAAAAACTTATATATACTACTAGTTATGTATTCAAAGCAATGAATCAACCCCCCCACCCCGCCAACACACATATATAAAATCTTTTAGAACACTCGAAAATAATATAAGGCGGTTAAGTTACAACCTAAGGGCAGCCCAAAGTTCTTCTATAGATATCAAGGACAGCTATGATTTTTACACTTTAGCGTTAAAAGAACTATATATGTCTAATGAGCAAGATGCCTTTCTTTATTACGATCGAGCCAATTATGACCTTATAAATGCTATCAATAACGCTAAGTGGGACATCAATGGACATAAGATGCATTCCGCCCGTACAATCTCATACTACTTCAAGCTTTGCGGACTCTATTCAATTATATATAGCATACTATGCACAATTATTTTTGCTTATTTCATATATTCCTACGGAGATATCAGAATCCAGAATGTCCCATTGTGGAGTACTTTTTATTCTGGATTAGGTGCCTATTCATATATCTTAGGTGAGACAATCAAAGAACTTTATAGTGAAGGAATAATCACAACTAGCAGACCAGGATGGTTTATAACTATACCCATCCTCTGTATGATCTCCGGCTATATGGGGTATCTTATTTTCAACAATGGTATAATTGGAAATGGTGTAGAATCCCTGGACCGAGTTTCCATGACAGTCTTGATTTGCTTTCTGTCGGGTTCAATTTCTAGCTGGTATTTACTAAAGGATAGCCGGGCTCGCTGAGGACTTCCCCGCTTCGTCCTTGTCGATCCACGAGCCAAAAAATGATTATCCACTCCTATTTCACAATCTTCTCTATCCTTTGCAGAGCCTGTTTGATTCGACTTTGGGACGTGGCATAAGAGAGCCGGACATAATTTGCGCCTCCCGGTCCAAAGGCCGATCCGGGCGTGGCCGCAATGAGGGCATCTTTGAGCAGCTTATCGGTAAAAGCATCCCCGCCGCCTAAACAGGATACATCCGGAAATACGTAGAAGGCCCCCCCAGGCACGCTGCAGGGTATTCCTAAATCCTTCAGGCCCGCGACCAGCATATCCCGGCGCGCCCGAAACTCCGTCACCATGGAAGCGACCTCGCCCTGCGGCCCCTGCAACGCGACAACTCCGGCGCGCTGTACAAAGGTTGTGGCCTGAGAGACGGAATGAGAAAGCAGTCTGGTTACCCATTTCATAACCTCTTTAGGACCGGTAAGGTACCCAAGACGCCATCCCGTCATGGCATAAGCCTTGGAGAAGCCGTTAATGGTCACGGTTTTATCCTCCATTCCCGGCATTGAGCCTATGCTGATATGCTCGCGATCGTAAATAATTTTCTCGTAGATCTCATCGGATATGACAAACAGGTTGTGATCCACGGCCAGATCCCGAATTTCTTCCAGCACCTTGCGGTCGAATACGGATCCGGTGGGATTAGATGGAGAGTTAACAATGATGAGCCGCGTCTTGGGACTGATATTTTCCGCCAGATCCTGGGGCATAAAATTGTCATCCACTTTTCCCCAGGCAACGCTAGCTCCGGCAAATGCCGCGCAGGGCTCGTAGCTCACCCAGGACGGCCCTATGAGAACGCACTCATCACCCTCCTGGAGGAGCGCCTGCATGGCGGCAAATACAGCCATCTTGGCTCCGGGAGTTACAACGACATCATCTGCCGTGGTATGGAGCAAATTTTCCCGGACGAGTTTATCGGCGATAGCCCGCCGCAGCTCAGGAATTCCAGCCGTAGGAGCATAGTGAGTCTCGCCCATTCTGATGGAGCTGCAGCCCGCCTCAACAATATGTTTAGGCGTATCGAAATCCGGCTCGCCGACACCCATATCGATGATGTCTTGACCTCCCGCAGCCAGCTTTTTGGCCGTAGCCGAGATCTTCATGGTTGTTGATTCGTGGATAGAGGCCATTCGCGAGGAGACCATAGACTATTCTCCCCCCATCCTCTGCAGGAGCTTGACTGCCGCCTCTACCGCCCGTTTGGCATAATCCACCCTCTTGTGGGCATCAGGCCGGGACATCTTAGGTCCAGTGATGCCGAGAGTTACCGGCTTGTCATACTCCAAAGACAAATCCATCAGCTTTCGGGCCGCTTGCGACACCACAATTTCATCATGTGCAGTCTCCCCCTGAATAACACAGCCGATTGTCACGACCGCATCGATGTCCTCACGACGAAGCAGCCTCTTCACCACGATGGGCATGTCATAAACACCAGGAACATAAATGACAGTCGCGACCTCTGCTCCCAGGAACTGGGCATGCTCTCTGCCCAAAAGCTCCATCTGATAGGTAATGTCCCGATTGAACTCCGAGACGACGAAACCAAGTCTTGCCATAAGCTCCAAACCCCGTTAAAAGTAGGCACCTTCCTTCCTTCCTTCACTAATAAACCCGTCGACTCACTTAACGATCAAAACGCATTTATCCTTTGCAATTGTCAGATGACGAGATGCCCTATGGACCTAATTTATATTAATGGAAAGTTTGTTCCTGCGGAACAGGCTGCGATTTCAGTTTTCGATCATGGATTTCTCTATGGAGACGGAGTCTTCGAGGGCATAAGGGCCTATGGAGGACGCGTCTTCCGACTAGAGGATCACGTCAAAAGACTCTTCGACTCGGCCAAGGCCATCTTGCTCTGCGTTCCCATGAGCCAGGAGGAGATGTGCGAGGCAATCCTGGAGACACTGAGGAAGAATAACCTGCGTGATGCTTATATAAGGCCCATTGTCACCCGAGGCTATGGCGACCTGGGACTTGATCCCAATAAGTGCAGCCTGGCTTCTGTCATCATCATTGCCGTTGAGTGGGGGGCAATGTATGGAGACCTTTACGAGGTCGGCCTCACGGCAATCAGCGTCGCTGTGCGCAGAAATGCCCCAGACACCGTGCCGCCCAACATCAAGAGCCTCAACTATCTGAACAATATCCTGGCGAAAATTGAGGCCAATATCAAAGGCGGCAATGAGGCCATCATACTTGATTCCAGGGGACTGGTGTCTGAAGGAAGCGGAGACAATATTTTCGTCGTCAAAGAAGGAAAGATATACACACCCTTTACCATAAACAACCTCAAGGGCATAACCAGGGATGCAGTCATGGAGCTGGCCAAAGCCAGCGGCAATGAGATCCGGGAAAGGGATTTAGGACTGTTCGACCTTTACACGGCAGACGAGGTCTTCGTTACAGGCACAGCAGCAGAGGTTGCGCCCGTCACCAAGGTGGACGGCAGGGTCGTGGGCACCGGCAAGCCGGGAAAGGTCACAAAGGGCCTCATGGCGGCCTTCAAAGAGCTGGCCAGGACCACGGGCACAACCATATTCAAATAGGCAGAAGGCTCGAGGGATTTTTCCCTCATTTAGTTTTTTTGGCGCATCAATCGGCCAGTACCCTAATAAAAATGCTTCTGCGTCTCGGCCCATCCAATTCGAAGAAGAGTATTCTCTGCCACACACCCATAGCCAGTCTCCTCCTCTCAACGGGAATTATGAGACTATTTCCGAGCAAGGTAGCCTGCAAATGGGCATGAGCATTGCCGTCGCCCCGATCATGCTGGTATCCTGCACCCTGGGGAGCGATTCTCTGCAGTAGGTTCAGGATATCATTTATCAAAGCGCCGTCTGCCTCATTGATAGTCAATCCAGTAGTTGTATGAAGAGAATAGACCAGACAGATGCCGTTTTCTACGCCACTCTCTCGCATAGTTTGCTCAACATGATCTGTGATATCAACAACCTCCACAGGTTTCGCTGTTTCAATCTCGATCATAATCGTATATCATGGAGAGATGAGATTTTAAACCAGACGCATTTGCATATTTGCAAGGATGAATTGCAAAATGGTTCTTGAGATTTAGATTTTAAAGGGGAAGATCCGGGTCTATTCATCTCGAGGGGATGGATGACTTAAAAATTGCTTAAGAAACCCCGGATCTATCCAAATGTTATCGCTGATCATATATAAATTTTTCTGTATAACGCTTTGAGAATTTCATGCAAGAGTATTCTATCCTTATGCTTTGCCAGCGGATTGAAAAAGATAATTGATAAAACTATATCACCACATAAAAATATCATTACTTTTTTCTGACGGATGTTTCTGCTTTCATATATTGTGTTAGTCGTCAAAATTAAATGAAAAATTAAATAGATATAATTAAACAAAAATTGTTAAATGCAAACAATTGAATTGATATAAGTTATTTTAGAATATTTAATTTAAAAATATTAATTGGTATTAGTTAATTCAAATAATTTGCTTAAAAATATGATGAAAAAGAAAGACATGATGCTATCAAGAAAGTGAGGATGATGGTCATGCATAATCTTGGTTTCGGATTGACTATGATACTGCAAAATCTCCACAATGCCGGATACTATAAGCTGATTTTGAAGACGTGATCTCAGAAGGGTCTCATTTGTACCTGCCCATACATCGCTTTGTTTTCCAAATCCCGCCCAGAAAAACTACATGAATTATCTTCTGGGCCACCACCAAAAGCCACGAACGAGCACCCTGCGACCCAGAACACGAGCGCACGCACGCGCGAGCAGGCCCGGCCCGAGAGCTTGCCGGAGGCTCCAATTGCATTTTCAGCAGACGTTTTTTATCCCCCCGCACCCCGCCGAACTTACAGGCCTACCGAAGCTGATAGGCCACGGTCTCAGCCTCGCCCAGGCAGACGGTGCAAAACACTACTGCCAAAACAAATGGCTCTTTACCCAGAGGCTAACCTTCAGTCTACTATGGTTTTATTTCAGGACTCTACAAATTTTAGCGGCCTACGATAAGTATTTAAGAGTGCAACTTCAGACGGTATGAGGTTGGCGTCAAGAAAAGGAAGACCACCCTCGATATCCGAAAAGGAGAGGACACGGCTGCTGGACGCCAGGAGATCAGATAGTGAGATACGGACTTTATAGGGAGACGCGTCCGAAGGTAACTGGTGCGGCTGATGAGCACGTAGCAGAGCAACCAGGCGACCTTTCCGATATGAGCTGCGAAATCGTGTTACCTTCCAATGCACAAGACGATAATATGCCCGCCCAAAAAGGGAAACCAACCCGCGAAGAATGGGACAGATTATCAAAAAGAGAACAATGGGAGCTAATTAAGAACATGGATCTGAAAGAAGCGACAAAGGGCATGAGTGACAGCGAACGCGCCATCTACATTGAAAACCTCCAGAAGGTAAGCAATGCAATTGAGATGGGTGCAGGAAATCGAATTTTGCACTATGTAACAATTTCCGGTTACATTAACCGCCCAAATTCAATCTTGATTTAACTCCACAGTAATCTATGATATATTACCTGTAACCTACACACTCTTTTTTTATGCCATTTTAAACTGAATCATCTGCGGACTGTTCGCCGTTTTACACCAGATTAGTCCAGGTCATCAATGAGATCTTCAAGAAAGCTGCAAGAGAAAGATAAAAAGAGATAGATTGCCGATTTTCTAGCAATCTATGCCGTCGCAAACAGGGCGATCTCTTTCGGGCACGGGATTCTCATGGAACTTGATGGTCTTCTCAGCTTCGAATGTTCCTGAGAACATCTCGTGAGCTTTGATATCCTTGTAGAATATCTTGTGCATGGAAGCATCCGTTCCCCATGTGCCGTTGAAGGTATTCTTGGTCTCAAGGCCGATCACGTGGGCCGCATTGTTGCCCATGAGGGCAGCCACTCGGTCAGTGTCCCTTCCCGCATTCTTGAGCTCCTTGATAAGCTGCTCAGGAGTTATGGTGTGAGTGGTCTGTGCCGTGTACTGAGCATATTCCTGTGGATAATACAATGCCAGAAGCTGCAAGTAGTCCTGGTTGACAGGCGCTACCGGTTCCTTGGGATTATAGGGCGTGGTTGAGACAAAGAAAGAGGTCTGATCCTTCTCCATTTCATAAACAGCAAAAGACTCCTGGATCTTCGCACCTATTCCACCGTAAAACTCCTTGGAATTCAGTGACTTGGCACCCATGAGAGGCGTGTCGTCGCTATCATAAGTGAGCTTTGTCTTTTCAAATAGATTGAGCTGCGTCTCATTTCCACCGTTGACCGAGGAAATATTTCTCAGCAGCTTATCGGAATTCTGCGAGTAAGCATGCTCCTGATCAAGCTCGAAAGCGCCATCTCCAGCCATATTGTTGAAGTACTCCAGAGCGATCTTCTTATCGACTATTGAGGTACTGACATCAACAACACCGGTTCCGGCTACCTTCTGTGCTTCACAAAACTGTTCGTACTGTACTGGCGGCACCAATGGTGGATTCGCCAATGCGGTGCAACAGCATGCCATTAGAATTAAAGCTGTCGCTAACACTACTCCCTTCATTCTAATTCACCCCTATACTCTATTGAGTATACGAAGAATTTGCATTTAAGGGATATAAACATATCGAAAGCAATTATCATATGGATATTCAAGAGAATGATCATAGTTATAATAGAGATAATAGTATTCGAAACAAGACAGAACTCTGTAAAAATAACACGTATGCATTCAGACGAAATCAGAGAGCATTTGCACACATCTTTACAAAATAATTTTTTCGTTTATTCGCGAAGCTTTCCTCAATCAACATAATATTAGTATTAAGAAATTGAGTTTTTTCGGAGACTATAGCGAACGGCGACTGCACACCACGCAGCAGAGCTGACGGACATGCGGGGCGCCGCTGCATGAAGACGGAAACTGATAGCAGATCCATTCCGATGTTGGATGCATATGCCATTATCCCCACAGCAGAGCAGCAGTTACTACAAATAAATAAAAATAAGACATTAATGATCAATTTGACTTGGTACTCAATTGTCTATCGCCGGAGCAATTCATACAAGGAGGATTTAAGTCAGACAGATAGCGGAATTTGATTTATTTTTGTGTTTTTTTAAAAAGTTTATTACAATATAAATTAATTAGTATATCACAAATGCATAAGTTTTTAAAGGTTACTGAACAGAATAATTGCAAAAGAGGTGTTACGGTGAATAATAGAATATCGATATGCATTTTGCTATGTCTGGCGATAATCGCATCCGGCCAGGCGGCAGCGCAGCAGACATATGGAACGAAGGTAAATGCAGGAGATCCGGATGTGGGATTGCCGCTGTCAGCATTTTCGGCATTAGTCGGAGTACCAGCCCAATTAGGAGCATTCATATCTTATTGGGATATTGGTACAACTCCAGGATTTTATGATGATAAAGATGTTGCCTATCTACAATTCGGCAGTGTTGCAGCAGGACCGATAAGGATTGTTCGGGCAAATGATATTCGATTAACTGGATGGGGGATTTATCCCGCAGGAACTAATGTAAAGCCAGGAGATTCAGACATTGGTCAAATGCTCATACCGAATTTTCCCACACCCACTCTTCCTTCTGCGGGTGGTATACGGTTTTACTATATGGATGTAAGTGGAGGTGGATACGACATGGCTGATCCAGTCTACCTGAAAGCTATATCAACTGCAGCCCCCATAACGGAAACAAATGACATAAGAATTACAGCAAATGCCGGTTTTCCGGCGGGATCAAGAGTTTCTCTTAACGACCCGGATGCAGTAAAAACATTGACCCCATTTATGCCATTAATTGCAATTCCACCAGCAGGAGGGGCATTTTTCGCAAGTGCAATTGGTCCAGTTGCTCGACTTGCGTTTTTCAATGCAAATGGAAATGTCATAGCTCCTGGGAGCCAACCGATATATGATGAAGGAGACGCAGTGTATTTTGACGTGACACCCTTAAATGTAGTGTCTCCCAACGACATTCGCTTGTATTAAACTAGTTAAATTTTCTTTTTTTGCGTTAAGATTGCAAAGTACTTATAATGATCATATTCACTTAAAAGAATTATGCCCCAAAACCTCTCCCCAGGCAAAGATAGGACTATCCCCATCCCCCCAGCCAACCGTCTCCTCTCCGAGAAAAGCCCCTACCTCCTCCAGCACGCCTTTAACCCCGTGCACTGGTACCCCTGGAGCGAGGAGGCCTTTGCTGCAGCCGCCAGGGAGGATAAGCCCATCTTCCTCTCCGTAGGCTACTCCACCTGCCACTGGTGCCATGTCATGGCCCACGAGTCCTTTGAAGATCCGGCTGTCGCCTCCCTCATGAACCAGGCCTTCATCTGCATAAAAGTGGACAGAGAGGAGCGTCCGGATATAGACCAGATGTACATGAGCGCGGCCCAGGCCATGACCGGCAGAGGCGGCTGGCCTCTTACTATTATCATGACCCCGGAGAAAAAGCCCTTCTTCGCCGCTACCTACATCCCCAAGACAGGTCGCTATGGCCAGGCGGGAATGACGGAGATCATCCCCCGGATACAGGAGCTCTGGGACAATAATAGAGATGAGCTTTTAGGCTCTGCCGACAAGATCATGGACTACCTTAGGCAAACACAGAGCCAGCCGGGATCCCGGGCCGCGGCCGCGAATTTAGACGTTGCATTTCTTGCCAGTGGGTACGCGGCCCTGGCATCCATTTACGATCCCCAAAACGGGGGATTCGGCACGGCCCCCAAGTTTCCCGCACCACATAACCTCTTCTTCCTTCTGCGCCACTGGCATAGGACCGGGAACAAACACGCTCTGCAAATGG
>JALNZQ010000171.1 GCA_023229165.1 Methanothrix sp. | reverse complement strand
CGATGCAGAGGTCTCGGATGAACGCGGTGTGGAAAACGAGGGTCTGAAAGGGGGAGCGGTCCTGGAGCCGGAGAAGGGACTGGTGGAGGATGTGGTCATCTTGGACTACAAGTCCCTTTATCCCACAATTATGATGGCCCATAACCTCTGCTACACAACCGTATTGACACAGGGTTCACCGGCCGTAGAAAGTGTGGCAACGATGGGAAGGGACGAAGGCATCATAACTGCCCCCTCGGGCGGCAGGTTCGTCTCGCCTCAGGTAACGCCTGGCATCATGCCCGCCGTCTTGCGAGAGCTGCTCGATGAAAGGACCAAGACTAAGAAGCTGATGAAAAAGGCCAGCGAACAGTTGCGCCGCTGTGAGGAGATCGAAAAAGAGACAAAAATCGACCAGCCGATGAAAAAGATCCATGAAGAGGAGCGTAGCTTTTTAGATGCCAAGCAAAACGCCATGAAGATTCTGCTCAACAGCTTTTACGGCTACTCGGGCTACGCCCGGGCCCGGCTCTACAGCCTGGCACTGGCCAATGCAGTCACCTCATTTGGCAGGGAGAACATTCTACGCACCAAGAAGATCATTGATGAGATCGGCTCTGCCTACGTGATAGACGGAGAGGTGGTCTTCAAAGATGCACTGCCTTTCGGAAAGGCGGCAGAGAAATGCTTTGACCTTTCCGTGGTCTACGGCGATACGGACAGCGTATTTGTGCGACTGCGGCCCGCCGGGGCGGGGACCATATCGCTGCAGGATGCAGAGCTGATCGGCAGAAAGATTGCAAAAACCGTCACCTCCTCACTTCCCGAGCCCATGGAGCTGGTCTTCGAGGCCTTCGCCCGGCGCGGCATCTTTTTGGCCAAGAAGCGCTACGCTCTCTGGGTCTTCGAGCCAATGGGCGACGGCTGGAAGGATAAAATCAAGGTAAGAGGCATGGAGACGGTGCGACGGGACTGGTGCGGTCTGACCTCGAAGACGCTCAAGACCTGCCTGGAGTTGGTTCTCAAAGAGGGCAAGGTGGAGGAAGCGGTAGAGCACGTACGCTGCGTGGTGCTCCGGCTGCAGAATCTGGATCTCTCTTTGGACCCGTCCCTCCTGGAGGACCTCACTTTAACGCGCCGCTACACCAAGAGCTCCGGCTCCTACAAGAACAAACAGCCGCATATTCAACTGGTGGAGAAGATCAGAGAGCGGGGCGGAACTGTGCCGGGCGTGGGCGACAGGGTGCCCTTTGTCATCGTCCAGGGAAAGAGGGGCAAAAAGAACAGAGAGCTGTTCGTGAACCGGGCGGAGGATCCGTCTTATGTTTTGGAGAAGAACATGCCTCTGGACACAGAATACTACGTGGAAAAGCAGATCTTGCCGCCCGTGCTGCGCATCTTCGAGAGCTTTGGGGTCACCAAGGACCGGCTTTGCCCGGGAAGAGGACAGAGCAATCTCTTCAGCTTCTGCGAGGCTCCCAAAGAGCAGAAGCAGAAGTCGCTGTTTGATTTTTAGCGGTTATCACAAATAGTTTTATGTCATATCCGGCGATCTTATTACTATGAGAATTATTTCTGCAGAAGATATGAACGCTCTTGACTGCAATTGCCGATATTTCGGCCTGCTGCCGTTGCAACTCATGGAGAATGCGGGTGCAGCTCTTGCTCGGGAGATCATGGCCAGGGCCAGAGGAAAGAGGATCGCAATTGTTGCAGGCCGGGGAAATAACGGCGGCGATGCCTTTGTCGCCGCCCGCCACCTGGTAGGCTTTGACGTAACCGTTTATCTTTTGGGCCGTTCCAGGGATATCGCCACTGAGGAAGCTAAGAGGAATTGGGAAATTCTGGAGCGATTGGGTTATGACCTGCGCATGATTTCGGACAGCACTGATCTGTCCCTGGGTGAATGCGACCTGATTTTGGATGCGGTCTTCGGCACAGGCGTTCGGGGCAGCGTCAAGGGCCTGGAAGCCATGGCCATTGATGTCATCAACTCTTCCGGAAGACCGGTGATCTCGGTCGATGTTCCCAGCGGCCTTGGAACCAATAAGGTCGTGAGGGCTGATGCCACCGTGACATTTCACAGGCAAAAGCCGGACATGACCGGAGAAGTCGTCGTAGCGGATATCGGCATACCACCTGCCGCAGAGTTCTTCGTGGGAGAGGGCGACCTCTGGCTGATGGGAAGAAGGGCCCTGGAGAGCCACAAGGGTGACTCTGGACGGATACTGGTGATAGGCGGCGGGCCGTATACCGGTGCTCCGGCACTCTCGGCACTGGCCGCACTGCGGGCGGGCGCGGACATTGTCACCGTGGCTGCGCCAAGAGCCGCAGCCCGGACCATATCTTGCTATTCTCCAAATCTAATCGTTCAGGAGCTGTCGGGAAATCACCTCTGCCCTGCGGATATGAAGGTTCTTGAGGAGCAGATTGCCAGGCATGATGTGGTGGTTATGGGCATGGGACTGGGAAGGCATGCAGAGACGATGGAGGCATTGGCTGAGATCATGCCGCTATGCAAGAAGACGGTTATAGATGCCGATGCGCTGCAGCCGGATCTGCCCTTAAATGGCATTGTCACACCTCATGCAGGCGAGTTTCGGAGAATCAGCGGCATTGCTCTGGTCGATCTGGACTACAGGGAGAGGGTAAAGCCGCTCAAAGAATATGCTCGCAAAAAAGGCCTGGTGGTCCTGCTCAAGGGCAAAGTCGATCTGATCTCAGATGGCGAGGTGGTGCGAGCTAATACCACAGGAAATCCGGGAATGACCGTCGGTGGCACAGGCGACGTCCTGGCAGGGATTACGGCCGCATTTTACGCTCGAAGCTCAGCCCTGAGGGCGGCGACGGCAGCGGCCTTTGTCAATGGCAGGGCAGGCGATCTGGTATATCCGGAGAAGGATTTTGGGATGGTTGCCACGGACGTGATCGAGAAGATTCCCCAAGCGATGAGGCTGTGAGATCTTGGCTAAAGATGAGACCCTGGCTGGAATGGTGGATATCACGGGAAAGCCGGCAGTTTTCAGAAAGGCCACGGCAGCGGGATCGATCCGGCTGCAAGAGGCAACGATTGAGGCCATAAAATCCGGGCAGGTGAAGAAAGGGGACGTTCTCACCACGGCCCGGCTGGCGGCCATCCTGGCAGTCAAGGACACGCCCCGTTTGATCCCCCTCTGCCATCCCATTCCCATTACCAGTCTGGAGGTGAACTTTGAGATTGAGGGGGGGAGAGTCAGGGCAACAGTCACTGTGACGTCGGTTGGAAAGACGGGCGTGGAGATGGAGGCATTGACAGGGGTTGCGGTGGCACTGCTGAACGTTTGGGATATGGTCAAGTACCTGGAGAAGGACGAGACAGGAAACTATCCGGAGACGGAGATAGATGAAATCATGGTGTGCGAGAAGAGGAAAGAATAATTAGAAGCAGATGAAGCTGCCCTTTAAAGACCTTTATTTAGGAGCCGCAGCCTTCATCCGCAAATCCTTTTGCATTATTCTTAACGTGGATTCTTGATCTTATCTGCCTTGTTGTTCGTAACCTATTCGTTACGGATTTCCTCAGAGATGTCTGCCAGATCCACTTTAACCTTTGACGTACTTCTCTGATAGGTAAAGTCTTCCTTTATTGCATGTTGTTCGGGTTCTCTTTACGGCTTTGGGGATACTCGATATGATATGCCCTCATGTATTTGTCCCGGGATTGATTGTCCCTGCGGCATTAGTCCCTGTGGCATTAGTCCCTGTGGCATTAGTCCCTGCGGCATTAGTCCCTGCGGCATTAGTCCCTGTGGCATTAGTCCCTGTGGCATTAGTCCCTGTGGCATTAGTCCCTGCGGCATTAGTCCCTGCGGCATTAGTCCCTGCGGCATTAGTCCCTGCGGCATTAGTCCCTGCGGCATTAGTCCCTGTGAGTTTTGCCTCTGTGGACCCATTTCCTCCAAAATAAAAACCGATTATAGCGGTCAAAGCTCCTGTTAAAGCCAGAACCACATCCTTAACGAGTTCACTGGATTCGCTGGGTGGATATGTCAACAAGAAAAACAGACATATGCCAACAATCAAGATGACAGTTAGAGCCATTGTTCCGCGAGCTGTTCCTGGCGCACCACCTGGATCCGCGTTGAGAAATTCTTTTATGATCTGCAAAGCTTTGTCGTCATCTAGGTCATCTTTGTGATTTCTAAGAAATTCACTTAGAGAATCATCTGTTCGTTGAAGGTGTTGGTGAGCTTTATACATATTATACATTAGAGGAGTAGCAGCAAAAAGAGCCAGAATCAGAACAACTAAAAATAGCATAATTGTTGAATTCGGAGGGGCATTATTTGCAGCTTTCGTCGCACTTTGGACTGTGGTCGCATTTTGAACTGTTGTAGCATTTAGGACCGTGGTCGCATCTTGGACTATTGTCGCATTCGTGGCATCTTGGTCGGCTGGTGCACCCTCGGACCCAAAAGCGTTAACCATGAAAGAGATTATAACCATAATCGCAAATAAAATTTCCCTCATAAACGGTACCCCTTATAATTTGTATAATAAGTTGCATTGTATCATATTTAAATTTATCCTTTGTAGATATTATAATATCATAAAAAATTATTTGATTGCTGGAAGAGGGACCGCCTCTTGTTTGAGAGTGATCATTTTAGTTAATGTAGGTGCAATAAAGTTAAATAGTTTTATTTTAGCACCCACAATTATTTAGATAAAGATACAACCTATTTTTTAAAAAAGTGATATATAAGAATTGTTAAACATCAGAGGGACGATACAGTTATCCCAAACTCCGGCAGCCTCTCTTTAGCCGCCTCGCGAGCCTGCTGGTGCTCACGCAGGAATTTCTCGATCCGCTCTGCCACATCCTTTTTGCACGTTCCACACATGCGCCTGCCTGAGCGGCATTCTGCATCCAGCTCCAAAAGTTCTTTGTCGTCCTGGGAAAGATGAAAGACCAGAAACTCGTAGATGGAGCACTTTTCCGGCTCGCCTCCCAGCTTCTTCTGCTCGGCCAGGCTCTGCCGGCCACCTGTGATGGACCGCATGATCTTCTTGCCTGCCTCTTTGGGATCTTCCGTGAGAGCAATGTGGCTCTCCGGTTTAGAGGAGGACATCTTGCCACCGGTCAGGCCCGTCATGAACCGGTGGTAGATAGAAGCAGGTGGAATGAAGCCGTAATGCCCATGCTCAATTTCCAATTTTATTATGAGCCGGTCGATTGATTCCAGGAGAGCACCCGATAAAAGGCCATCCTTATCTTGTATCTCTGTGACATCGATGTGCTCCTCATACCGCTTCACCCGCCCCAATCCAGTTTCCTTCAATGCAAATTCCGCAGCCTGCATCAGCTCTGGGCTGGCCGCCTTGCCCCGGATACTGATGTAATCTTTGCGAAGCTCCACCAGAAACTTTCTCATGCGGTAGGCGAGATCACGGGTGAGCTTGATGTGAGGATCTTGATCAGCCCCAACCGGGATGACGACTGGCTTGGGTCCGCCGAATTCTTCTAATTGAGGATGAAGAATGTCTGCACTCTGGGCCATGACGCTCTCCATGTGAGAGATATGGGTCTCGCCGGAAAATCCATAGATCGCACTGACCTCGGAGAAGTTGGCCTCTCTGCCCAACTCAAAGGCCAGATTCCTCATCTTGTAGTTCTCCGACTGGAAATAGATATGGCTGCCCTCATTCGGCTCAAAGCCCAAAGCAATAAGGCTGAGGATGTACTCATTGATGCCCAGGATTCTGCATTTCTCCCAGCTTATGCCCCGCACGGCATGAGCTTCCATGTCGGCGATAGCTGCAAAAGCGTCCCCCCCCTGCTGCTGATGCCAGATGATCTCGTTCATGACCATCATGTGACCGAAATGAGCTCTGCCGGTGGGCATGAATCCGCTCATGACGGCAAAGGGATCATGTCTTTGCATGGC
>JALNZQ010000008.1 GCA_023229165.1 Methanothrix sp. | reverse complement strand
CAGTGACGTTTATCCAGGTGGTAGAGTTCTTGGTGTAAATGGCCGCCATCTTTACCGATTGGCCGGGGGCCAGTTCTTTAAGAATGCGCCTCTTTCCGTCTCCCTCTAAGGTAATATTTTGCAGGAGCTCCTCACCACGGTTGCTTAAGATCCAGTTCACCTCGGCTGGCTCTCCCGGATAGATACTGACCTCAGAAGGATCGCCCTGTATCAAGAGCGAGGAATTTAGTACCAGAAGGTGCAGCTTCTCACTGGCATAGACCTCTGCTCCTGCCTGATCATGAGCAATAACCGAAAACGCATCCTCCTGGCTCACAGAGACAGTTATCTCCTTTTGCAGCACTTGAAAATCGCCTGCTCGAAGTTGAGCGATCCGGTCGATCTCCCCAAAACTATCCCTGACAAGTATATCGGTGAGGTTTTCCGCCCCCTCATTTTCTATGCGCATTTGCAGGGAAACGCTCTCGCCGCGATGCATCCGCTGGGGAGCAGTAACCTCCAGCTTGAGGAAAGGAGAGATCTTCCAAATGTCGAGAGACGTATTGTTGGTGTAGATTTTGCCACGGGCATCCAACGCTCGCACGCCGGCCGATAGCCTGATATTATTCTCAATCTGCATGGCTCCATCCAGGAAAAGCTCCTTGCCAGCAGGAAGATACTTTGTGGAGGCCACCTTTCCGGCGCAAGATATCCGGATGTCGGACAGTTCCACAGACCCCTGGTTTTTCGCCAGGCACCTGTAGCCCACGACCTCGCCGGCTCTGCCTTCCGACTTATTGGCAGTTATGTTCAGCAGGAGGGCAGATATTTCTGGCCTGCCTTCCCCGGGTAGATCTATGGAAGAAGGAGCCGCGGCGTTGGCGCCTGCCGGCCCACCGGGCGTAGCGACAGGTACGGATTTAGTGTTCAGCACCTCTTCCCTGGAAATAGGACTTGTGGGAGCCAGGCTTGCGTCTGGCGAGATGTACTGGACACGAGCCAAGACCACGCCCTGGGAAGGATCGAGAGCGGACACCTGCAGCTCCTCCGGGGAGCCGCTGACGGCCAGCACCTTCTTCTCGCCGCAAACAAGTTCGGATAGTATGCCTAAGGACCTTCCCCCGCCGACAATCTGCACCTGATGCAGCTCTAATGCGCCGGTGTTCTCCAGGTAGACCTGAGACATTTCGGGCGACTGTCGGACAGTGGCCAAAAGAGATGCATTGCTATTCGTTTCCTTGTCGAGGGGATGGTCTGGGATGGAGGAAGAAGGGCTTGATTTCAATTCAAGACGGGATAACAATTCGGGAGAATGTGCCTGCGAAGAGTCAGGGACATGCGGAAATATATAGAATAGAGATGGAACTAGAATAACTAAAAACATGGCTACGCCCAGGAGTGCCGGACTAACCTTACAGTCTTGCCTCCCCCGAGGTAGTCTACCCCTAAAGCTACCTCTACTCATGCCACTACTCCCTTCATTCCCTTGCTAGACTATCCCTTACCGGAATCGCGATTCACGATCCGAGCTGATTTAAATAAGACTAAATCCCTTCTCTGCCTTTTTTTATATTTCTATCTATAAATGCGTTTCGGATGTTTAGGGAAAAAAGCCTTAAGATGCATAATTATAGTTTTATAGCTCAGAAGATATACTTGTCCGTATGGACCCGTTCCTTGCTTCTCTGGCATCCGTAATTTTCGTCAGTTTGATCATACCCAGGCGTGGTCCGTTCTTGAGTTTAATCATCTCCGCAATCGTCTTTGGCCACCTAGCAGGCATGGGCAGAGAGTTGCGAAGATATTTAATTACGGACCCATCCAGGATCTTTTCCCCAACTGGCCATAGTAGTATTCAGCGGCAGCCCTGCCGGCGGAGTATCTGCGCAGCACGCAAGGAGCTCAGATCGAATAATTATGAGGGCCTGCATCTTCAGGAGAGAAGGCGCGAGGCTGAAAATTACGTAAATAGGAGGGAGGCAAAAGTCATCGGAGGGAAAGAAATGAGTCTTCGACCTTTGCCAAGTGAACTATACGTCAATTGACGTATTTAAGGATTTCGTTCTCCACTCATATTCAGGATTTCGCCAGATCAAAGACCCAGCGACTGACACCCGGAGCGACATTGCCGCATCTGCGAGCTTGCATAACCTCCAGGCCCAGATCTTCATAGCTCTTTTTGAGCGGCTCGATCTGATGAAGCTTCTTGAATGTATAAAAGTGCAAGAGCCCCTTGGATTTTACCAGGGGCAATGCCGCTTCTAAAATTCCGTCCGCCCCGTAGGGCGCGGGAATGACGGCCCTGTGAAAATCCTTAGAAAGCAGCTTTGCCATGTGACAGGCATCTGCGTTTATTATCGCGATCATCCTTTCCACTCGATTCAGCCGGGCATTCTCTGCCAGATAGAGACACGCTTCGCGACTTTTCTCCAGGGCCAGGACATGAGCGCCCCGAGCAGCCAGGGGAACGGCAAACGGTCCCACGCCAGAGAACGGAAGCAGTACATCCTCTCCAGCCATGACCGCTGCCGCCACCCTTATTCTCTCGTAGCCGAGATGACTGTTCCAGAAGACATTTGCCACATCCAGACGATAGAGAAAGCCGAATTCCTTATGAGTGGTGACGGTATTGGCGACTCCTGCTAAAAACTCGAAGCCTGCCACCCTCCTCTCACCTTGCAGCTTGGAGGTCTTATTGAGCACGGTATGAATGTTCTTGCCGGAAGAGAGAACCGCCCCGGCAATCTCGTTCTTGTAAGATGCCAGCTCCGGGGCAAGGGAGAGTATGGCAATATTCCCAATGACATGAAATCCATCCGATAGTTTGCTCAGGCATTCCTGTGGCACAACTCCCTGCATCTTCTCTTTAAGGCGCATGATCACGATCACGAGTCCATTTGGCTTGCTCTATCATGATCCCACTACCTATTTAAAATCCGTTTTAAAGGAACAAGAGGTTGATGGAAATGAGTTATCTGAGCGAAATTTGCAGGCGAGGAAGGGACGCCAACCCCTTCTTCCTATTGATGGGAATTGAGATTGGCACTTACGGCAACGGCGAAGCAGAACTCTTCATGCCGGTGCGGCCAGATATGCACAACGGCGTTGGCTGGCTGCAAGGCGGCCTTTTTACAGCCCTTTGTGATGAAGCCATGGCCCTGGCCCTTTTCACCGTCCTGGAAGAGGACGCGGCCATCGCCACCATATCAGAGTGCACCAGCTTTTTGCAGGGCGCTAGGAACGGCAGGATCACGGCCACGGGCAAGGTAGTCAAGAAAGGCAGAAGAGTAGCTTTTATGGAAGGGTTTGTTAAGTCAGAGGACGGCACAACCCTCACAGAGACGCGGGCCTCCTTTGCCATCATGCCCAAACGACAGAAAGCCTGAGATTCGGCTATGGCCCGGCTGGCTTGAATCCGGTCATGCCGTGCCCATCAAGCTGCAGCGTTCTCACGATCTCTCCAGCAGCAAAAGCGTCCTCCGCCTGGGCCAAGACCCTCGCCTTGCTAAGAATAGTTCTCTTTCCACAGGGGCAGGTCCTCGTCTTGGCGTCCTTCGGGGCGTAGAGGTGGCGACCACAACTACACCGAAAGACGACGAACATCTAAAAGAGAAAAGGTTTTACGCAGCTGGCAGCAGTATAGCATTGATAACGCCATCCTGGCCGGGCCGGTTGGTTATCCTGGCATCTCCCATTTCTGTCTTGATGACAGCACCCCTGGTGAGAATGTTCCTTCTCATGTAGTGCAGATTGGCCTTGTTTTCCTTTACAGTCTCAATCTTGACCGTCTTGGACTTGCCTGTCACTGGATCGGCAATTGTGGCCATATCGCCCCGCAGCATGCGTAGCTTCATATTTCCGCCTTTTGTCTCGATCTTCTTAACTCTGACCGCGGCAATGGTGGTATCGCTCTGCTCTCTGCCGATCTCACACTTTCTCTTGCCCCGGGCGGGAATCAATTTCCCTCCGGTGGGCTTCCTTCCAATTTTGCCTTGCCAACGCATATTATAATTCCTCAGAACCGCGAATCCTCTTTGGTGCACGGTATTTAATGGTTGTGGTGCTTTGATCCAATTCCCATTCGTTTCAAATCCTTTTCAATCCTATTTAAATCGCTTGGCCATGTAAGGCCCACATAACTCATATCCCAGCCTCCGATAGTAGCCTCTGGCCCCAATGCCGCTGGTAATTTCCAGGGAGCCGTAGCCCGCCTCCTCTGCCAGGGTCTCTGCCTCATGTAGCAGTCTTGCCCCAAAGCCACGATGCTGCCACCCTTCCGCTCTGCTGCCGATGGGAAGCATGGGCCCGTAGACGTGCAGCTCCCTCACCCGGGCGCGGGCAGAAAGTCGTAGGCGTAGGAAGCCGACGATTGTCTCGTCCTCCCCCTCGAAGGACAAAAAGTGCTCGGCTCCGCCGCATGCCTCATAAGCCTCGTGTTTTAGCACCACATCCCCGCCTAAGAACCGACGCAGCCCCGCTTCCCGACAACGAATGCAGCGACAATAATGTCCCCGCGTCTGCAATCGCTGCGCCGCAAGCTGACGCAAATTGGATTTCTTGACCCCCGCCACGATGAGCTGAGCAGGAATATCTCGCTGCACACGCTGAAGCCGAACGTAGGCGGGCAGAATTTCTTTTATGCGAGATACCAGCTCTGCCGCTTCGGCGTCGCCCATAGGGACATATTCACCCAACATGTATTGCCGATAAAGCTCGGTCCCTTCCACTACCAAAGTGGGATATATTTTGAGGTAGTCCGGGCGAAAGCGGCTATCCGAGAAAAGCTCGCGGAAGACCTCCAGATCCACCTTTGGAGAGGAGCCGGGCAGTCCCGGCATCATGTGAAAGCCCACCTTCAGGCCCACCTCTCGCAAAGCGCAATTGGCGGAGACGGCATCCTCGACCGTATGGCCACGCTTCATATTCACTAAGAGATCATCACGAGTGCTCTGCACACCCAGCTCTACCTTGGTGGCTCCAAGAAGGAGCATGTTCATTGTCTCCCTGGGACCGCAATGGTCCGGTCGGGTCTCAAAGGTGGTGCCGATGTTTCTAACCGATGCAGTCTCATTGGCAATAGCCACATCAGCAAATGACTGCCACGCTGTAAAAGAGGCTCTTGCAACGGGATAATCATTCATGGCCTGCAGACAGCGTTTGACAAACCAGTGCTGATAGCCTAAAGGACGCGCCGTGATCGTTCCGCCCATGATGATCAGCTCTGACTTGTCCAGGGGGTGGCCAATCTCATCCAGCTGAGACAACCGGGCCATCACCTGGCGATAGGGGTCATAGTCGTGCTGCGCTGCCCGAAGCGCTGCAGGCTCGCGACCCGTGTAGCTTTGCGCCGAAGAGCAACGAATGCCGCCCGGACAGGGAACGCAGGTTCCGTGCGGGCAGCGGGCCGGAGAGGTCATGGCCGCGATGACGGCTACGCCGGAGAGGGTTCGTGTGGGCTTGCGCACCAGCATCTTGAGGCGCTCGCGCTCCGAGGGTGTAGCGAAGCCGAGTATATCGGCATTGCTTGGCAGGGAAGCGAGGGCTAGCCGCGATGAGGCGTCCTTCTTATGCGACTCCAGATCCGCCTGCGTCTTGATCTCGCCCGCTAAAATGGCATCAACTATGCGTCGCAGCTCCTGGCCAAGGGCCTTGCCGTCCCGGCATGCACAAAGCGCTTCATTCATAGCGAAACGGATGCAAAGGGGCCATCAATCACAACCGCAATCAGGCTCAATTTTTCCTTCTGCCTTCGCTTGCTGATACTGCTGCTCAATTTGCGGGATAAGGTTGCAGCGCAGCAGGCCCGAGACGAACATACCTGCCATAAAAACCTGCTCTTTGGTCATATCTTTTAGCGCCTCCTTGAGCTTTGCCGCAGCTTCCTCTTCACTGGCGGCCTGAGGACCGAAGAGCAGAATTTTAAATTGATCGCCGATCTTCATCATCTCTTCAGATGGAATATCGAAAAAGCCGCGAACGATCTCCAGGACCAGGGATTCCTCGTTTGGTTCGAACATGAACTGGTCTAGATGATACTGGATGAAATAGGTTTGGCATCTAGAGAATCTCACACAAAAATAGAGGCCTTTTCCTGCCCAGCTTCCTTATGGTCAGCCCACCCTCATCCAGGAGCAGATAGGTATCGGATGTCTCAAGGCATGAGTTATTTCCCGACTCACGCACAAAGCAGCCCGTGTTCACGGCCAGCGGCCCGCTTTTTTTCTGAAATATGCCGGCTCGGTGTGTATCCCCATAAATGAAGCAGTCTATTTTGCCGAGGCTTCTATCGCGAATGAACTTCAATATTGCCTCGTACTGCCCCTCTACGCAGGCGTGGCGCTTGTTGGAAAAAAAGCCGGCGTTGAACCGTTGCAGCAGGCTGGAGGCCTTCCAGACAGAGTTCTCGAAAGAGACCATCTCACCGATGCAGGCGGAGCGGTAGATGCCCTCGTAAGCATAAGTCATCATCATCTCCAGGTCTGCGGGAAGAAACTCCTCTCCTGAGATCCGGCGCAGCTTCTCCACCATCTGCAAAGTGAAGTTTTGAATGCCGTCCAGATGATGGCCGTGAGTGAAGAGGAAGGTCCTCCGGCTACAACGTGCCCGGTAAGCGGGGTAAAGCATATCGATATCAAGGCCGCAAAAAGTCCGGCGCCAGTGGAGGGAGGGATAGTAAATAGGATACAGATCGCCGCGACTTGCCCTCTCCATGAACTCGGCCTCCTGCTTTTGTACCACCAGGTGATGATCGTGATTTCCCACAACGTAGCGAATCTTTAGACTCTCCTGAGAGAGACGTTTTAAAAAAGGGATGGCGCCCTTCACAGCATTCTCAGGGGGCACCCTCCAGAAATCGAAGATATCACCCAAAAGCACGACCTCGTCACAGCCGCTCTCAAATTCCGATATCTCTTGCATCAACTGGTCTACCTTTGCCGGGCTCTTAAGAGTCGATGAATCCAGGCCGAAATGCGTATCAGAGATAATCAGAGATGACAATTGCCTTCACCCTTCCCACAAATGTTTATTACTGTTGTTATTTATAAATATTGTGAGCCGCGAACGCCTGGAAAACGGCAAACGAAGATCGAGCAAAAGACAAAAATATGTTCTAAAAAAGCAAACCATCAGAATGATCGACATCGCCATTCCCAAGGGCAGCCTGCAAAATCAGACACTGCAGCTCTTCGAGCAAGCCGGGCTGGAGGTTAAGAGAACGGAGCGAGAGTACAACGCCCGCATAGGAGACCCCCGCATCGGCAAGGTGAAGATCCTCCGTCCCCAGGAGATACCAGGATATGTGGCCAAAGGCTACTTCGACCTGGGCATCTCCGGAACGGACTGGATAATGGAGTCAGGTGCCATCGTGGCCCGTGTGGCTGAGCTCAACTACGGCAAACTGGGGCCGGGCATTGTAAAGCTGGTGGTTGCCGTGCCCGAGAGCCTGGATATCCACTCAGCCCGTGAGATAAAACCGGGCAGCCGCGTATCCACTGAATATCCTAACCTCACCCAGGCCTTCTTTTTGAGCCTGGGAATACCGGTGGACATCCAGTTCTCCTTCGGAGCTACCGAAGCCAAGGTTCCGGAGCTGACCGATGTGGTCGTTGATCTCACCGAGACCGGCTCCACCCTGAAAAAGAACGGCCTGAAGATCATTGATGTCATGCAGCAGTCCACCTCGGAGCTGATAGCCAACAAAAAGAGCTGGGCAGACCCGGAGAAGCACGAGGAGATCGTGGCCGTAGAGACGCTTCTATCTGCGGTCATAAAGGCGAGAGGGAAGGTCCTGCTCAAGATGAACGTGCCCGAGGATTCGATGGAGGATTTGATATCTATGCTGCCCAGCATGAAGAACCCCACCATCTCCAAGCTCTACAACTCCGGCTACTACGCCGTGGAGACCGTGGTTGACAGATCCATAGTCAACCTGCTCATACCCCTGCTGAAGAAATCAGGAGCTGAGGATATCCTGGAGCTGGCCATCTCCAAGATCGTACCCTAAAACCATCCATTCTCGGGTTTTTCGCTGTTTGTTTTTTCAAAAACGCAAGCGGGCGCGGGGGGATTCGAACCCCCGATCTACAGCTTAGGAGGCTGCCGCCTTATCCGGACTAGGCCACGCGCCCTTTTCCGATCTTTCTCGTATACCCAACACGTATATCAACCTTTCCGGATTGGCGCGCTCTGGCGATTTTTCCCATTTCAGCGAATGAGCACTGCGCTGAGCACTACCACGAAGAGGCCCAGGAAGAACCAGCCCAATATGCCTTCCGCCATGGCCAGATACCTGTAAACGCCTACCGGATAGGTATTGACGGGCGCCTGAGAGGTGGTGAACATGGCAATGCTGAAATAGAGGGCATCGGTGAAAGAGACGCGCTTGCTGGGCTTAAGACGCTGGTTTCCAGGAAGCTCCATGCCTTCGATCTCGAATTTGTCCATGCCTTTTCCCGCCCAATATATCGCTCCAAAGATGAGAATGGTAAAAAGGCACCAAAAGGCCGTATAGCTCACCCGAACTCCATAACCGCAGGAGAGCCAGGAGATTATGTCCGAGAATTTGTCCCAGCCCCAGGGCGCCAGCTCTTGACCTATTCTGCGATATTGATAGTAGCATTCATCGGCTTCATCAAACCACTCCAGGCTCTTGTAGTTCTTCACTAGTGCCAGGTAGGCGGCCCCATTGTACACCATGCGATCCCGTATAGTGCTCCAGTGGACCACGAACTTGGAAAAATCCGTGCTGTTGAGGTTGATTTTAGAGTTCTCACTGAATGAGACATTATCCAGTTGCATGCTGTACAACCGTGCCCCCTCCAGGATCAAATCCCCATCAAATCTGGCGCTGGCGAAATAGGCCAGGTCTGCGAACTTCACACCCCCAAAGAAGGCCGTCTTTTTGAAGTAAACATTGCCAAAGTCCGCGAGGCCCCCAAAGCTGGACAGGCCAAAAGTGCTTCCTTTCCAGAAGCGGGCCGCGCGAAAGAGCACATCGCTCTCGAAACGAGTGGCAGCAAATGTGGCATTGCCTCGAAACTGGGCTGATCGAAATGTGACCTGACCGGCAAACTGAGTCTCAAAGAAGCTCACATCTTCAAAGTTGGCATTCCAGAAAGATCCAGAACGCAGGAACTTGACATAATTAAAGTCGACATCACTGGAGAAGCCGGAATCGAGGAAGACTGCATCCTCATTGAACAGGGCATTGCTAAAGCTGCTATCGTTACGAAAAAGCGCGCTGATGAAAGAGGCAGGTCCCTGAAAAGAGGTCTCGGCAAAGTCGGCCTGCTTTTGGAATCTTGCTCCGGAAAATTTGGCATCTTTCTGGAAAACGGACTTGACAAAGCTGACATTATCTTGAAAGATGCATCCCCGCAGATCCAGGACATCAGCGAAGGTCACGGCCTCCATTCTTAAGGGTCCCAGGAAGCGAGAGTTGGTAATTCGTATCGATTGCTTTACAGGCTCTTCACCCGCACCCAGATCCAGCTGACCAGCTATGGTTACGTTGTCATAGTTCAGCGGCTCGCCCGATCTTATTTGGGCCAGGATATCCTGGGCGGCGATGACCGGAGAGGCCGGCGATGGGGCATCAAGCCCCGGCACTTCTGCCAAGGCCTCGCTAAACAAGAGGAGCAGAAGGGTCAAGAGCAGCATGTGCCATCTGAAAACTCTAATCACTGACGCATTTGAGGATGGCCCAGGATTTATCACTTTTGTATTTGTATTACCGGATCATAACCCGGCCTAAGGTCACCAGGAAGAGCGCCAAGAGCAGCCAGCCTAAAATTCCTTCCAGGATAACATAATACCTGTTCCGGCCTAAGGGCAGAAAGTCGATGGGCCCCTGGGAGAGAAAGACCATGGTGCTGAAGAAGAGAGCGTTTCGCATTGTGACGCACTCTGGCACGCTGTCCACCTCAGCAGGCTCATAGAGAGGCTTGGCGGAGCGGCGAATGCCGTCCCCTCTCCAAAATACCAGAGCGAAGGCCAGTATGGTAAGAAGCGACCAGGCCACGGCATAACCTGGGCGAACTCCATAGCCGCAGGACAGCCAGGCCAGGATGTCAATGGCCTTCGACCAACCCCACTGCTTTTCGCCCTGATTGAGGCTGCGATATTGATAGTAGCAGTCGTCCTCATCTGCCGACCAGCCCAGGCCGTGATAATTGTTCACAAGGGCCAGGTAGGCCCCCGGATCCCAGACCACATGCCCATGGATCTCATTCCAGTGGGCCTTGAAGCGGGCAAAGTCGGTGTCGTTTAAGATGATGCGAGAATTCTTGCCGAATTTTGTCTTATCCAAAAGGATGGTGGAGATCGATCCTCCCTTGAAGTTGAGATCCCCCTCGAACAGGGCGCTCTGCATGCTGGCGATGTCCTGGAACTTGGTCAGGCCGAAGAGGGCAAGACCCTGAAACTCAGATCCCGAGAAGTAGGCGGCCTGGGAAAAGCGGGCCAGATTGAAGACCGCCTCATTCGCAAAGACCGCTTCGCCAAAGGAGGAGAGGCCGGAGAAGCTGGCCAGGCCGAACTGGACGGGACCGGAAAAGATGACATTGGAAAAGCCGGCGCCATTGAAGCGGGACTGGAAGAAGTTGGCCCTCCCGGCGACGGTTGCAGCGGAAAAGTCCAGGGCTCCCGAGAAATCGACGTCTGAGAAGAGAGCATCCCCAAAAAATTGCGCGGCTGCGAAGTAAGAGTAAGAGGCAAAATTGGAGTAATTGAAATCGGCGTTGGCCATGAACCGGGCCTCGCTAAAGAAGGCATCCTTGCTAAACACGACATCCTCAAAGCTCACGTTATCCCGAAAGAGGGCGCCATCAAAGACTGCGGGCTTGGCGAAGGATGCGGCGGTGAAGCTGGCGTTACCAAAAGAGGTGTTCGCGAAGTCGGCCTGGCCCAGAAATGCGGCTTTCTCGAAGCTGGCGTTCCCGAAGGTGGTGCCCCAGAATACGACGTCCTTCGAGAAGGTGACGCCGTCGAAGGTTGCATTGATGAGAGTAGAGTTAGTAATTGCGAACGAGTTTGACACCCGAGCATCGGGCAGTGGCCTGAGATCCAGGTCGCCCAAAACCCGTATACTATCATAATAAACGGGCTCTTTGCCCTCGATTTTTGCATATATTTCCTGGGCAGGGATAACCTGCTCTGCACCGGAGGTGGATACTACCACCATCGCTAAAACGGCTATCATTGCCAGAGATCGCCAGGGCATCTAATAGCTTCCTTACGTCTTCCGGATCATATTCTTTGCGTACCTCACCACACCCTTCTTGCAAGTAATTAGGGCTTGCAGAAGAGGATGCGGAATGGTTGTCCTAGATGAAAGGTCATTCAAAACATAAGATGCGGCATTGGTGTCTACACGGAGGAAAATTGAGTTTTTTGTCTGTTCAAGGATACGTTCCGCTTGTCACAATCTTTTTTCAAGCACGTTTTCTTTTGCGGGACGCTTTGCAATCCCAAGCAACACACATGTACATAGAATGAGACCAATTCTGACACACCCCAGCTACACAAACTATTTCGTTAGGTTAGCCAATACCAGCACGGAGGAATATCAATTAAAGGAGAATTTATTCTCATTTTAGTGACGCTTGCTATGCTTTGCATGCCAATATTTGGGCAGACGACAGCCCTCAATACTTGTGAAATTCGCGGCCAGATTACTACCGGCAATTTCGAGTGGACTGCCCGAAACTTCGCAGGCTTCTACTATGATATTGATGACGACTTGGGCACAGAGAAGATCACCACAACCGTCCAGAAGAACGACTTCGACTTTGAAGACTGAGGATTCTACAACGTTATCGGATTCCAGGCCAACAAATACTTCGCCGGCTACATCAACGACGAGTGGGTAGATGATGCCGATGAGATCATGCTTCAGGAGTCCACGGATGAGAACTCCCTGTCCGATGAGCAGCTTGAGACAATTTTGATCGATAGCGATGATGAGATAACCATCATAGGCGATACGCCATTGAAGCTAGCAGAAGGCTATCAATTGGATATTAAATTGATAGACACTAACGGTATGTCCCTAGATTTAACAAAAAACGGAGAGGTTATGGACTCAGAGATCCGGTCACCATCAAAACCAGGAGCTACAATGGCTGATAAGATTTACTGATACAATTAACAGAATTGGAAAGCCTCACACGTAGCTATATATCTCCGGCTATTCTTTCAGCGTCCTAACATGCCACAACAAAATCAGGCCGCTGAAACCCTCACCCGCCAGGGCTACCACCTCGTGGGCGGCGGAGCCGTCAAGCCCTGCCTCTGGCTTAACCGCGCCATGCGGGGCGGCGACCAGTGCTACAAGCACCACTTCTACGGCATCTCCAGCCACCGCTGCGTGCAGATGACGCCCACCTTGGAGTGCAACCACCACTGCCTGCACTGCTGGAGACCGATAGACGATCCTGTGCCGGTAAAGGAGCACATGGAGCCAGCGGAGCTGTTGGACGGCATCCTGCTCGGCCAGCAGGAGTTTCTCTCCGGCTATGGCGGAGCCAAGACTACGGACCTGGAGAGGCTGGCTGAGGCACGCGAGCCAAAGCACGTGGCCCTCTCTCTCATGGGCGAGCCCACCCTCTATCCTTACCTAAAGGAGCTTATCGAGCTGATCCGCAAGAGAGGCATGACAACATTTGTGGTGAGCAACGCCACAAACCCAGAGGTACTGGCCGACCTTCTGCCCACCCAGCTCTACCTCAGCCTCAATGCTCCTGACGAGGAGCTGTACCGCCGCGTCTGCCGGCCTGCGGCAGAGCACTGGCAAAGAATCCTGGAGAGCCTGGATATCATCAAGCAGCACCGCTGCAGAAGCGTGATTCGCATGACTCTAGTGCGCGGCCTGAATATGGAAAGGCCGGAGGACTACGCCCGCCTCATCGCGAGGGCTGAGCCAGACTTCGTTGAGGTCAAGTCTTACATGCATCTGGGCCGCTCCCGAGACCGCCTGACAAGAGAGGCCATGCCGCAGCACTACGAGATCCTGGAATTCGCGCGCTCCTTAGGCGAGGCCCTGGGCTACGAATTGAAGGCAGACGTGCCCCTGAGCCGGGTTGCCCTTCTCTCCAGCAAGCGAGTGGAGAGAAACCTATTGGATAAAAGTTAGGGGCTAATAGGAATATGTGAAGGAGACGGTTCATTTCAATCAAAAAAAAGATACCGCATCGGGATATATAACTAATAAAAGTCGTGCCATCAAATCGATAGGCATAACGACTATTACTGATTAATGATACACCCCGAATTGAAAATCAGTACTACTGCAGACATTGAATATTCATAAATTCATGAAATATAAAAATTTTGGGTGAAGACACTTAGACGTCCCGAATTAGGATACAGGGTTAGGCAAATGGAGAGCATTTAAGTGAAAATATGTTCCACTCAGTGGGAAAACTATTTTTGTGGGTAGTTGCAACAACTCATTTAGCCTTATTGAATTTAGAGGAAAAGTGGGCGCAGTGCTCCAGGTGAATCTATGGACTCAGAAAAAAAGATCCTGCTGGTGGAAGACAATTTTGAGGACGCGGCCGTAACAAAGCGCGTGTTAAAGCACAATAAGCTGAATAATGATCTGGTTATTGCCGCCAGCGGCAAAGAGGCCCTTGCAGCTCTGCAAAATAAAACGGAGGCAGATTTGCCCCAGCTTATCCTGTTGGACATCAATCTGCCAGATATCAGCGGCATAGATCTTCTCACCTGCATAAAAAAAGATGATAATCTTCGAAGCATACCCGTGGTCATTCTTACCGGGTCCAATGAGGATCAGGATATCCAGAAGAGCTACGATCTGGGAGCAAGCAGCTACCTGGTCAAGCCCATCTCCAATGACGCCTTAAGACTGGTCATCGAGAAGCTATTTTATCCCTGAGGCAAGACGCCTCGCTACTTCCAGATTCCCTCGATCATCCCGGCGAGCATCCACAGGCGTCTCCAGGATCATGGCCAGGTCGGCAAGAGCGGGATGGCAAAGGATTGCGCGAAAGCCCTCCTCGCCTATCTGCCCCAGGCCAATATGCTCATGCCGATCCAGATGCGATCCGATGGCCCCCTTGCAATCGTTAAGGTGGATGAGCATAAGCCTCTCCAGGCCGATGCAATCATGAAACTGATCCAGCGTCGCCTGCAATGCCCGAGAGGTTCGCAGGTCGTACCCTGCGGCATGAAGATGGCAGGTGTCCAGGCACACGCCCAACCGCCCGCGTTCTTCCGGCAGGGATTGTAAGACGGCAGCAATATCCGAAAAAGTGCTACCCATGCTGTTCTTTGCGCCGGCGCTGTTCTCCAGAAGCAAGACGGTATCGGTATCGCTATCGCACAGAGAAAAGACTGTCTGCAAAGCAGCTGCAATCCTCGCGAGACCACTCTCCCGACCCCCGCCCAGGTGACTTCCCAGATGAGTTACAAGATACGGTATGCCTAAAACCTGGCAGCGCTCCAGCTCCCTCGCGAGAGCCTGCAATGATTTGGCATAAACCTCGTCCTTTGCTGAGGCAAGGTTGGGCAGATAGGGCATGTGGTCCACGGCAGGAGAGAGGCCAAACTGCCTTTGCAAGGCAAGAAAGCGCTCTGCAGATTCGCTAGGAATGGGGTTTGAGATCCATTTGCGAGGATTGGAAGAAAAGATCTGAAACGCATCGCAACCTTTTTCGCGAGCACGAGAAACTGCCCGGTCCACGCCGCCGGCAACTGAAACGTGCATGCCTAATCGCACCATACTCCGGAGCTTTAGAGTGCTTCTCGGATCAATCTTGCCCTGAGACCCAAGACCCAAGGATAAATTGATAATAGCAGATATCGTTGTTAGGGCACAGGGCCAAAGTTGCGACGCCTATGATGATACAGCATGCTCTGATGCCATGATGAGCCCTATGAGTTCTGAGGCGCGCAAAAATATAATGATTTTGTCCTTCTTTCTGAGCCTCAGGTGGTCATGCGAGCTTTTGCCCATCGACTAATATTGTCGATCAGATTCAGTTCTACGATCTTTCGGGTATCATAAAGCATCTCTGCCACCTCATGCATTGTGAAGCTCTTTTTCCCACCCTTCTTATCGACAACCTCGAGAATCTCTTGGGGCATGGATTTACTAATCTTCCGCATCTGTCCTGCCAGAACAGAGCAGGCATTTTTTAGATATTTTATTGAGAAGTCGGATGTAGACTTCCTGTCGGTGAGGTTCTTATTGACCTCCTTGATGGACCAGCATATGGTGATGATATCTCGATACATCTCTGCACCCCTCAGAAGGTCGCCCGGAGAATATTTAAACGCTGTGGAGAGCGAAATAATATAGAGTGTAGAATAAAAAGGTGGGGCTGGTGAGATTCGAACTCACGATCGACGGGTATCTCCGATACTGAAGTGCATACAGCCGGAAATCGGTGGCTGATAACAGCTCATTTCAGTGCTCCAACGGATCATCAACGATCTCCCCGTCGAGAGATCTCAGTAGACCCGTTGCTCATCATTAAATTATACCGCTGGAGCCCATCGCCCTACCTGGCTAGGCCACAGCCCCGGTTGTTTTAAAGCGGGCCGAGAGGGATTTGAACCCCCGACCTAAAGGTTAAGAGCCTTTCGCTCTGCCTGACTAAGCTACCGGCCCGGACTCCTCCAAGGTTGATGCCATATAAATACGTTTCGGGTACAGTTTGCCAGAGAGCTCCGGCGCATGCATTTAACAATAAATGCAAAGGATAGAAACGCAAACCCAAATTAAAGAAATCCCGGAAAAAAGAGATGATATGAGCAGCAAATGCCCCTCAAAACGCATTGATATACCGCTCAATCTCCCAGGGATGAACGTAGGTGTTGTAAGCCTCCCACTCCAGAAGTCCCAGGCGCATGATATTCTCAAAAACATGTTCGCCCAAAGCTCCGCGTACGACACGATCCGCTTCCAGATAGTCCAGGGCCTCCTTGAGATTGGCGGGCAGGGTCTTGATGCCCAACGCTTTGCGCTCGGCTGGACTGAGATGATAGACATTCAGATCAACAGGCTCCCCGGGATCGATGCACCTCTTGATTCCATCCATGCCAGCTGCCAGTATTACGGCAAAGGTCAGGTAGGGATTGCAGGTCGGATCAGGTGAACGGAACTCCAAGCGCGTGGAGAGACCCCGACCGGCAGGAATACGAATGAGGGAAGAGCGGTTCGGCCCGGACCAGGTGATATAGACAGGCGCCTCAAAACCCGATACCAATCGCTTATACGAGTTAATTAGTGGATTGGCAATAGCGGTTATGGCACAGGCATGCTCTATCAAGCCACCTACGAAGAACCTGGCCAGATCACTGATACCTGTTTTCGTCTCGGGATCGAAGAACGCATTCTCCCCGCCCCTAAATAACGAGATATTGGCATGCATTCCCGTGCCGGCTGCACCGTAAATGGGCTTGGGCATGAAAGTGGCGCGCAGGCCCTCACTCATGGCGATGGTCTTGGTGACATACTTGAAGGTCACTACCTTGTCGGCGTTCTTCAGAGCATCGTCATAAACAAAGTCTATCTCGTGCTGACCCTTGGCAACCTCATGATGAGAGGCCTCGATGGTAAAGCCCATCTGCGTCAGCGCCCGGACGATCTCGCGACGCACATCCTCGGCCAGGTCCACGGGTCCGAGGTCAAAGTAGCCCCCACAGTCGTGCGGGATGGTAGCTGAGCCACCATTCTGCTTTTCGAAGAGGAAGAACTCCAGCTCCGGGCCCACATTCATGCTAAAGCCCATCTCCTGGGCTTTTTCGAGCTGCCTGCGCAGGACACGACGGGGATCTCCCTCGAATGGCTGTCCATTGGGCAGATGCACATCGCAGATCAGCCGGGCCTCGTTGGAGCCGTCCTTGGAGCGCCAGGGCAAGAGGCTGAAAGTGGAAAGGTCTGGTTGCAGGACCATATCCGACTCCTGGATTCTAGCAAACCCCTCAATAGAAGAGCCGTCAAAAGATATGCCGCTCTTCAAGGCTTTTCCTATCTGGATGGCGGGAATGGCCACGTTCTTCACAATTCCCGATATATCCGTGAACTGTAGCCGGAGGAACTCTACGTTCTTCTCCTGAACGATTTTAAGCACCTGCTCTTGAGAGTACATTGTATTATCATCTCCTGCGTGACCCGCGAAGTCACCATAAACAAAAACCCGCGAGATTGAAATCTAAAGCCCATATGCTAGGGTGTGATTGCATTTACGATTCAGGCTCAACCTGGTGTTTTAAATAACTATCCATGGGAAAGGATATTCCGGCTGCATTGCCTTCTGGCGTCGCAATTCTTGCGGCAGCAATTATGCTTATCTAGGGTTATACTGTTCATAAGGGATTTGATGTCCGGCAAAAAAGTTTTCGTGGTGGATGCAGGAGGCAGAGGAAATGCCATAGCCCATGCCTTTGCCAAAAGCAGCAGCGTGGAGACTGTATTCATATCTCCCGGCAATGCAGGCAGCGAGATGATAGAGAAGTGCCGCATGGCAACCGTGGACGGCAAGCCTCCCAAGACTATCTCGGAAATGCTCGCTTTTGCAAAACACGAACTGATAGATCTGACGTTTATAGGACCGGAGGGCTACCTGTCCGAGGGTATTGTCAATGTATTCCAGGAAGAAGGCCAGAGAATCCTGGGCCCCAGGAAGGAGGCGGCCATCCTGGAGAACAGCAAGTGCACGACCAAAGATCTTCTTAAGAGCCTGAATGTTCCCGTGCCGCCCTGCAAAAACTTCGATGACCCGGCTCTTGCCAGGGAGTACGCTCATCAGTTCTGCTCGGACAATCCCGGTCAGGGACTGGTGATCAAGGCAGACGGTCTCGCAGCGGGAAAGGGCTCCGTGGTCTGCTCCACAGAAGAGGAGGCCCTGTCAACAATCGAACGCATCATGGTCAGCCCCAAGCTCTTCGGCCAGGCAGGAGAGAGAATCGAGATTGAAAAGCGGCTGGAAGGGCGCGAGCTGATGTTCTTTGCCCTTAGCGACGGCAGGACGGTCCAGCCGCTGGAGTCGGCGTTAGACTACAAGCAGGCTTTTTCCACAGATGAGGCTGTAGCCGTCCGGCTCTTCAATAAGCTCTCCAATAATCCCAATTTGGAGAACAATCCCAACACAGGCGGCATGGGCGGCTTCTCGCCCCATCCATGGCTCGACGAGGAGCTGACGCAGAAGATAATGAATGAAATTGCCATGCCCACTGTGCGCGGCTTTCATGAGGCCACCGGGCACGAATACGTGGGCGTGATCTACTTCGGGCTCATGATCTCAGAGGAGAAGGAGCCATCCGTGCTGGAGATTAATGTTCGGCTGGGTGATCCGGAGACACAGGTAATTCTGCCCCGCCTGGAGACGGACTTCTTCCAGCTATCAGAGGCCTTGCTGGACAGAAAGCTCGACTCGGTACCGCTGCAGTGGTCGAGTGACTATTGCTTAGGGATTTGCGCCACCTCCGGCCGGGCCATAAAACCCCACTCTTCAGGCGGAGGCGGGGAGCGGCCCGGCTATCCGGGAGAGCACTATACCAACATGCCTATCACCGGGTTGGAGAAGGTGGACCCTGATGTTCTGGTCTACCACAACGGCACGGCCTTTGGCCAGGATGCCACGGACAAGAGAAGGCTGTTTACCACGGGAGGCCGGGTGCTGACCCTAGTCGCACGCGGCCGCTGCCTGGCCGAGGCCAGGATAAAGGCCTATGATAACATCAAGAGGATCCGTTTCAATGGAATGCGCTACAGAAAGGATATAGGCCAGGGCTATCTATGATAATATTCGGTCTGGAAGGAACAGCCTGGAACCTGAGTGCCGCCCTGGTGAACGAGCAGGGTGTGATCTTCGAGAAGAGCGCCACCTACACCCCGGCCAAAGGCGGCATCCACCCCCGTGAAGCGGCCCAGCATCATGCGCAGTACATGGCCAAAGTGGTGGGTGATGTGCTGGCTCACACTCGCGAGCAGGGCTTGAAGGTCGATGCTGTCGCCTTCTCTCAGGGTCCGGGACTGGGGCCGTGCCTGCGCACCGTGGCCACTGCAGCGCGCACGCTCTCCCTTCGATTTGAGCTTCCGCTCATCGGCGTCAACCACTGCGTGGCGCACATCGAAGTGGGCAAATGGCAGTCAGGGGCGCGCGATCCGGCTGTGATCTACGTGAGCGGGGCAAACTCGCAGGTTTTGGCGCTGCGCCAGGGACACTATAGAATTTTTGGCGAGACCCTGGACATCAGCGTGGGAAATGCCATAGACAAGTTCGCCCGCTCCGTGGGCCTGACTCATCCCGGCGGCCCCAAGATAGAGGAGCTGGCCCGAGAAGCGAAGCAGTACATCCCCCTGCCCTACACTGTAAAAGGCATGGACCTCTCCTTCTCCGGCCTGTCCACGGCGGCCACAGAGGCGGCCAAGAAGCACGATCTGGCCGACGTCTGCTACAGCTTGCAGGAGACGGCCTTCGCCATGCTGGTTGAGGTCACAGAACGGGCCATGGCCCACGCCGAAAAAAAGGAAGCCATGCTCGTAGGAGGCGTAGGAGCCAACAAGCGCCTGGGCGAAATGCTCAACATCATGTGCGAGGAGAGAGGCGCGAAGTTCTTTTTGCCGCCGCGAAATTTCATGGGAGACAACGGCAGCATGATTGCTTACACGGGCCTGATCATGCTAAAAAGCGGGGCGACTACGCCGCTGGCGGAGTCAAAGGTGCGACCGGGCTACAGGACGGACGACGTGGCGGTGACGTGGGCTTAGTCGACTATAATTCAAATTTATTTCACAGCCCCAACTCGCCCGTGCGGATGGTGTGCGCCTCCTCAATTGGTGCCACGAAGATTCTGCCGTCGCCGATGCTTCTGGTGCGGGCATTGTCTTCAATAATCTTCACAGCCCCAGCCGTGCTGCTTGCCTCGACCACCAGCATTAGCACGGTCTTTGGCATATCGTAATTCTCGCCGCCCACTACCACTCCCTTCTGTTTTCCCCTGCCGTAGACATCAAAGCGGGTCATGGCAGGGTAGCCTCCTGCAGTCAGGGCCTTCACCACGGTGTCAACTACCTCCGGCCTTATCACAGCCCAGATCATCTTCATTCCCAAGGCATCCATGGGATTTAACCATACAATCGATTATATCGAGTTATTTGAGAAATGTTGAGAATCGATACGAGCTTGTAGTAAGATCGTGCTGCATTTATGAAAAAAATAGGTTTTTAGGGCAGCAAGCAGAGGCTCAACGTCTGCTCTGGTGCCCAGAAATTCACGAAGCTGCGTAGCTAAAAGAGACCATGGGATCGGTCAGCCCATATCCCTGTACGTCCAGAACTATTGAGTCGTTGTGGGCGGTGGAGAGGATCTCCAGTCCCTCTGTGCAGTTGATCTCCTGGAAGGCAAAGCCTCCCGAGACGAAGAAAACGGCATGATACTCATCAAAATCGCCGCTGGCAGGAAAGGACAGCCTCCAGCCATCGCCGTACTTCTCGACCAGAGAATCGCAAACCGCGTAAAGCTGACCGTTATCCTCGTAGATCTTATCAGAGGTGTTCAGGAAGGCAAGGCCGGATATGTCGTCCACATTACCCACCACCAACGCTTTCCCAGGGGTGCCGTCCACATAGACATTAAGGAAAAGCTGCCCGTCCTGGCCCAGGACCGCTGGCGAAAAGAGGAGAAGGAGTGCCATAGCAACGCTCGCCAGCCCTAAGAAAGCCATTAAGGTCTTCGAAAGACCAAGATGAAGAAAGGCGATTGGATCATCTCCTCATCATCATCTTATCTTGGCCATGCCGGGGTGGCTCCATGTCGATTTGAAGAGAGTACAAGGCCGCAAGCGAGCCCTGCTCGATACTCAGCTCGCCCTTTCCGGTCATGCCCTCGTCGGTGGGAGAGATGATCATGGAGATGCTGCCCAAGATCGCCGTATCATTGGCGGTAGATAACGGGCCCGAATATGCCAGATCGGCCTTAAGGGCAGTCGAATTATTGCCGGAGGCGGATACGGCGATGTTGATGAGAGGATAGATGCTGCGGTCCAGAATTATGCTGCCGCGATCAGTCTTCTTGCCCTCTTTTGCCCGGATGTCATCCCTGATCTCCTCCAGGCTCTTGTTGGAGGCGAGGAGACCTCTGATCTGGCTGGGCTCCAAAGGCATGATGGACTCAACCTTCAACCGGAGGAGATGAGACTCATTGTCCCTCAACGCAAAACCATGACCGCTATACAAGACCTCCACGGGAACGCCCATGGGAAAGCCCGCATTTTCAGGCGGCATCATCCCAGCATCCAAAGGCCCCATTCCCACATGGTGCTCATCCATTCTCTGGTTCTCATCGGGCTCGGCTAAAGACATGCCGGACAGACCGATAAAGAGCAAACTCGCCAGCCCTATGCATAAAAATCTTCTGCAAATATCCATCATCAAAATCCGCCTGCCAAAACGGCCCGACAGCTTACACAGATTTCACAATTCTTGCCATAGGAAATGCATCCTTTAGTTATAAGATTATTTCCCGGGGCAAATCTTTTGGGCCTCATACTGAGGAACCGGTATAGAGAAGACGGGCCGGCAACTCTAATGCCGGCCGCCTTTATTCTTTGGCTCGGAGGGAACGGGCCACTTGCTGCATATTCTTATTTTCTTCCTTGAGCCGGTTCAGCGTCAGGTTGTCTCTCTCCTGCACATTCTTGTCCTGAAGCTGCTTGATCTGGGTGAGGGTCATGTTGCCTAAAAATGTAGATGGCCCGTCCGCCGGCTGGATGAAAAGGGTTCATGAATGTTCCTTTTTAGACAGGAACCAATCAGAAAGTTCAATTATATTGGTCCTACCCCATTCCTTCTTGCTTACGAGTTTTCTGCGCTCCAGAGATATCAAAATTCCGGTTAAGGACGATTTAGGCGTTCCTGTATCATATCGGATGTCCGCCTGGGTCATTCGTCCACCATGATCGATTAATGTGCTCATTACGGCTCGCTCTCGGGCGGTGAGGGTTTGCATGACCGCTTCCATCTCAGAACTTACCACGATGACGTTTTTCGTGGACTGCTCCACGAGCGATGTAGCCTCAGCCGGCATATCCTGGGTTTTTGCAGATTCTGCCGAAAGGGAGCCCTGTGCCTGGATCTCTGCGGTATCGGCAGCTGGAGAGGACGATGGCTCTACCCGGCCAAGCCCATTCGCGATGGGTGTTTGTGATGCCTCGGACAGAAATACACCTTCGTCTTCAGGTGAAGAGGGTAGACGAGAGTCCACCTCGACGGAAGATGAGGCCTCTGCGACGGCGGACGGCAAATCCAGCGGCACAGACTTATCAGGGAGAGGAGACGTCGTGGTCTCTTTTGCCGACTCAACTGCAATTTCTTCCGCCACAGTATTCTCGAATGGGCTCGCGATCGGGCTCGTAATTGGATTTCCCATTGAGCCGCGCTTCTTTCTCTGCAAGAAGACGGCAAAGCCAAAGCCTGCCACCATGAGAGCGACGGCAATAATAAGCATGATCAGAGCCGCACCATCACCAGGATAGACCGGTGGAAGTGGCAGCAGGCTGCTGCCGTTGGCCGCTAAGAGCTGCTGATACTGGATGGAGATACGGGGGTCAGAAACCTCATATCCCTGCACATCCGCCACCAGGGACTCATTGGATGCAGAGAGCAGATACCCCAGACCCTGCGAGGCGTTGATCTCCCCCAGGCTTGTCTCGCTAGGCAGGTAGAATGTGACACGATAATCATCAAAACTGCCTTGGGAATCAAAGCTCAAGGTCCAGAGATCTCCCACCTTTGCCGTCAGACCGTCGGTGAGAGCATAGAGTTGATGGGAATCGTTCTCGAACCGGAACTGAGAGTTATTGAGAAAGACTAGACCGTTAACGTCCTCGGCATAGCCAGTGACCAGAGCTTTGCCGGCGTTATCCAGGTAGACATTGAGAATCAGGCTCTGCCCAACGGAGGAGTCGGATTCCTGGGCATGAGCCGACATAACGAGAAGAGCGGCTACAAAAACCAATATAACTGCCGTTTTCCAGTGCGCTACCTCGCTCCACCTGCTGTCACCCTTCATAACAAAGATCATCTTTGGCCTGAATCTATTTAAAAGACACTCAAAATTATCTGCCGCGACGCCCACCTGTTACCAGGCCCGGCTGGCCACCGGCATCCTCCAGCCGCTGCCAAAGGCCCGATCCGTCACCTTCAATCCAGGCGCAGCCTGCCTCCTCTTGAATTCGGCATTCTTCACCAGACGCAGAACTTTTTCTACAACTGCTTCATCATAGCCCAGGGCGAGAAGCTCCTCTTTTGACTGATGCAGCTCGATATATCTCTCCAGAATATCATCCAGCACTACGTAGGGGGGCAGGCTGTCCTGATCGGTCTGGTCAAAGCGAAGCTCTGCTGTGGGCGCTTTGTGCAGGACCGCCGGGGGGATGATCTCGCCTCCCAGGGCATTCAGCCATTTTGTCAGCCGGTAAACGGTGGTCTTGGGAACATCGGAGATGACGGCCAGGCCCCCGGACATGTCTCCGTAGATGGTGCAGTAGCCCACGGCCAGCTCCGACTTGTTTCCTGTAGTGAGAAGCAGCAGGCCAAACTTGTTGGAGAGAGCCATGAGAAGGTTGCCCCGGATGCGTGCCTGGATGTTCTCCTCAGTCACATTCTTCGGCTGACCCTGGAAGGGCCTGGCAAGCTCCTGGTCATAGGACTTCATGATATCGGTAATGCTCATAGTAATCGTCTTTATCCCCAGGTTTTGCGCCAATTCGCTTGCATCCAGCACGCTTCGCAGGCTGGTGTAGGGAGATGGCATGAGCACGCCCAGGACGTTTTGCGGGCCCAGAGCCTGGGTGGCTATGGCCGCGACAAGACTGGAGTCTATGCCGCCGGAAAGACCCAGCAGGACGCCGGAAAAGCCGCACTTGTGCACGTAGTCGCGCGTGCCCAGTACAAGAGCCCGCCAGATCTCGGACTCGGGTGCAAAATCGTCCTGGGCGATCGCCGCTGCCGCGCCAGCAAGGTCAGCAATTATCAGATCCTCAGCAAAGCCCTGAGCGCGGGCCACCAGGCGACCGTTGCCATCGAAGACACAGCTTCGGCCATCGAAGACCAGATCGTCGTTGCCGCCCACCTGATTGACATAGAAGAAAGGAATCCGGTACTTTTTGGCAAGGTCAGCCAGCATGGCCTCGCGGTGTTTTTGCTTGCCTACCGTGAAGGGAGATGCCGAAAGGTTGATAACGGCCTGGGCTCCCGCGGCCACCAGCTCCTGCACCGGATCGGTGTGATAGCGACGACGCTTCCAGAAGTCGCGATCGTTCCAGATATCCTCGCAGATGGAGATGCCAAGGGCTGTCGCCCCCAACGTAAGCATTTGCGGCTCTGCCGCCGGCTCAAAGTAGCGGTCCTCCTCAAAGACATCGTAGGTGGGAAGGAGCGTCTTTTTAAAGGTCCTCTCCACCCTGCCCTGGCGGAGCAGGGCGGCTGAGTTGAAGAGAGGCCGGCCTTCCTCGGCGGGATTGGGCTCAGCCAGGCCCACCAGTATTGGCGGCAGTTCGGACAGTTCTTGGGCCAGCTCAAGCAGAGCGGCCCAACTGCGCTCTACAAAATCCGCATTGAGTAGCAGGTCGCGAGGCGGATAGCCGAGCAGTGCCAGCTCGGAGGTGACGGCTAAGTCGACATCCCCCGCGCGGTGGGCGGCGCTGGCGATGAGATCTCTGTTGCCCGAGAGATCTCCAACGGTGGGATTAAGCTGTAAGAGAGCTATTTTCATAGAAGTATAGTAATGGATGTCCGGGCGGCATTAATCTCTTTCGTTTCCTTTTGCAGGCGAAAAGGATGATCTGCACCATGCCCAAAGCCTCTCCATGGCTATGGAGAAACTTCATAAGTCTGAGATTAGATGGACTCAGAATATCCTGTGGTGATGGATCTGATCCTCGAAGTAACCTTGGCTTTTGTCGTATTGAGCATTACAACAATTTGCGCGGCTCCAATTGTATTTTACATGGCCCCAAGAGCAAGGTGGCTAACGAGGATGGCCCTATCTTTTGTTCTGGGCTTTACCTTGATCGCATTGGCAGGAATACTTTCAGCATTTCTCTGCGTCAATCCCATGATGCTCCAGGGCGGCATGGTGCTGGCGG
>JALNZQ010000007.1 GCA_023229165.1 Methanothrix sp. | reverse complement strand
ACCTGGCATGCTCTGGCCTCGATCGATCTGAACAAGGGCGACTATGAAGCGGCGCGTGAAAACTTCGAAAAGGCCATGAAGATCAGGCAGCAGCTCGGCGACAGGGCAGGCGAAGCTGCAACCTGGCATCAGCTTGCCTCGATCGATCTGAACAAGGGCGACTATGAAGCGGCGCGTGAAAACTTCGAAAAGGCCATGAAAATTGCGCAGCAAATCGGCGACAGGGCAGGCGAAGCTGCAACCTGGCATCAGCTTGCCTCGATCGACCTGAACAAGGGCGACTATGAAGCTGCGAGGGAAAACTTCGAAAAGGCCATGAAAATTGCGCAGCAAATCGGCGACAGGGCAGGCGAGGCTGCAACCTGGCATCAACTTGCCTTGATCGACCTGAAGAATGGGAAGTACAATGCAGCGCGTGAAAGCTTCGAGAGATCCATGAAAATTGTGCAGCAGATTGGTGATCGTTCGGGCGAAGCCTCGATCTGGCACAATCTGGCTACGATCGACCTGAAAAAAGGGAACTACAACGCAGCGCGTGAAAGCTTCGAGAGATCCATGAAAATTGTGCAGCAGATTGGTGATCATTCGGGCGAAGCCTCGATCTGGCACAATCTGGCTACGATCGACCTGAAAAAGGGCGACTACGATACCGCGCGTGAAAACCTTGATAAGGCCATGAAAATCGTGCAACAACTCGGCGACCTGTCAGGCGAAGCTTCTACCTTGCATGCTTTGGCCTCGATCGACTTGAGGAAAGGTGATTACGAAGCGGCGCGCAAAAACTTCGAGAAGGCTATGGAAATAAGGCAGCGGATCGGTGACCGAGAGGGTGAGGCAGAGACCTGGCATCAAATTGCTTCGATTGACCTGAGTAAGGGCGACTACGATTCAGCGTATGAAAAGTTCGAGAAGTCGATGAATATCAAGCAGCAAATCGGCGACCGTTCGGGCGAGGCAGTGACCTGGCATGCTCTGGCTACGATCGACCTGAACAAGGGCGACTATGGTGCAGCGCGTGAAAACTTTGATAAGGCCATGAAAATAGTGCAGCAGATCGGCGACCGCGAAGGAGAGGCAGCGATATTCTCTCAGCTCGGTCTCCTCGCATGGCAGCAGGGGCAAGCCATCCAGGCCCTAAGATTGATCGCCCTTGGTTACCTGATTTTTTCCAACATCGGTCACTCAGATGCAAGAAAAAGCTTTGAGTATCTTCATATGGTTGCATCTGAGATGAGCCTTTCTCTGGAGCAGTTAGATGCTCTGCAGGAGTATGTAGCCGAAGCCTACAAGAAGGACCACGGCCAAGGACTGATCGACGCCGCCTTCCCCAAAGCCTGACCTCGGCCTGTCTTCCTGCCATCGAGATCGCTCCTCTACCTCTCCAAACCTTTTTATATATCCACTATCTTCAGAGAAGGGAAACCTGATGACCGGACAGCGCGAGAGAGCCATCCTTATCCCGTCCTCTCTCACCATGGAGAGTAGGGATTCGCGTGTCAACACGCTCAAGGTTGGCCAAATCGCCCGGGCAGCAGCAGTCTTCCAATTTAACCGCATCGTGATCTATCGCGATCCCGAGCGCAATGACTCGCGGTTCATGGCTATGGTGCTGCGCTACATGGAAACGCCGCAGTACCTGCGAAAGATGCTCATCTCGCGCAGGGAGGAGCTATGCCATGTTGGGATGCTGCCGCCGCTACGTACGGCTCATCATCCAATAGACTCAAAATCAGAATCGCTCAAGATTGGCGAGCTACGCGTCGGAGCAGTCGTTGAAAGCGTCGGATCTGATAGCGGCGTCTGGGTGGAAATCGGAATCAATCGCCCAATTCCCCTTCGTACCGAGGAAAAAATCCCGGTGGGGCAGCGCCTA
The DNA here is from genome assembly GCA_023229165.1 of Methanothrix sp. Taxonomy (GTDB): domain Archaea; phylum Halobacteriota; class Methanosarcinia; order Methanotrichales; family Methanotrichaceae; genus Methanothrix. The sequence goes on along the minus strand of JALNZQ010000007.1, from coordinate 23,473 downwards.
AATGTCAGAATCTTTTCGCAGCAGCCGCTCGCCGCTGAGCCTGTGGACCCGAAGGATATCCCTCATTACTGGGGATACGAGACCGAGATAGTGGAGAGCCTTGAAGCTTATCTTGCAGAAAAGCATAAGCAGGGTAGCTATGTTGTCCTCACTTCCCGGTACGGAAAAGGCATGACGCCTGAAATCCTATCCAACATGGGACACATAGGCCACAAGCGCGACCTTGCGGTGGTCTTCGGCTCACCGGCACGAGGCGTGGATGCCTTCTTGAGTAAGGAATCAATGGACAGATATGAAATGATCAACACCATCCCGCATCAGGGAACTGAGACGGTTCGCGTGGAAGAAGCGGTATTCGCGACCCTCGCCCTTCTCAATCTGGTGCGTTTGGAGGACTAAATGGCAACAATACATCGACCAAGACGAGGTTCGCTGGCCTACAGCCCAAGAAAGAGGGCCAAGAGCGAGGTCCCAAGAATCCGAAGCTGGCCCGAGGAGGACAAGGCCAGGATGGCAGGCTTTGCCGGTTACAAGGCCGGCATGACCCACATCATGATGATCGACGACAGACCGAGGAGCCTCACCGAGGGCCTGGAGATCTCCATGCCCGTAACCGTTCTGGAGGTGCCCCCCATGAATGTGGTGGCTGTGCGCGCCTACGAGAACTACAACGGCGGCCTTCGGCCTGCGGGAGAGGCCTGGTCTGAGAACCTGAGCCCCGATTTAGCTCGCGCTCTGACCGTTCCCAAGAAAACTCACGGAACCTCAGCCGACGACCTGCGGGCTCTGGGCGACGATATCGTAGATGTTAGAGTAGTGGTGCACACCAATCCCATGCTCATAACCGGAATTCCCAAGAAGGTTCCAGAGCTCATGGAGATGCCGGTGAGCGGCGGCTCCATGCTGGATCGTCTCGCTTTTGCGCAGAAATTGCTGGGCCAGCAGGTTCCAGTCTCCAGCGTCTTTGAGCTGGGAGATCTTCTGGATGCCTCTGCAGTCACTAAAGGCAAGGGCACCCAGGGTCCAGTGCGACGCTGGGGAATTGCCATCGCCAAGAGAAAACACGCTCGCACCGGCAAATTGCGGCACGTGGGCAACCTCGGTCCCTGGCATCCATCTCATATCAGCTGGCGCGTACCGCAGCTGGGCCAGATGGGCTACCACCAGAGGACAGAGTTCAATAAAAGACTCATGTTCATCGGAACCGACGGCGCACAAATAACTCCGAAAGGCGGATTTCCCGGCTACGGCATAGTTAGGAATCAATATGTTCTGATCAAGGGAAGCGTTCCCGGTCCCATCAAGAGGATGGTCAGAATAAGACACGCCATAAGACCCGGAAAGAACTTCGTGAAAGTGCCCGAGTTTCTCTATGTGAGCCAAGAGTCCAAGCAGGGGGTCTAGGCGATGAAGGCAAATATCATTGATCTATCGGGAAATGCAAGCGGCCAGATTGAACTGCCTCCAGTCTTCGAGGAGGAATATCGGCCGGACATCATCAAGAGGGCCGTCTTAGCCGCACAGGCCAACAGGCTCCAGGCCTATGGACCTCACTTCTATGCGGGCATGAATACTTCTGCCCAGTCATGGGGTCCGGGACACGGCGTCTCCAGAATTCCCAGATTGAAGAACGGCAGGAAAGCTGCAGGCGTACCCATGGCCGTAGGCGGCCGCAGGTCTCACGCCCCCCAGCCCAATGCAGACTATACCGAAAAGGTCAACAAAAAGGAAAGGCGCAAAGCCATTCGCTCTGCGATCGCCGCTACGGCCTCATCGGGACTGGTTGAGGCACGAGGCCACAGGTTCACGAGAGAGTTGCCTGTTGTGGCCAAGAACGACCTCGAATCCTTGAGCAAGACCACAGACGTCATCAAGTTCCTGGTGGCAGCGGGTCTCTGGGATGACGTTCAGAGGGCAAAGGATGGAAGACATATTCGTGCCGGCAAGGGCAAACTGCGGGGAAGGAAATATAAAGGCCGCAAGAGCCTGCTCATAGTCGCTGGAAACGATTCAGGACTAGGAAAAGCCGCCAGAAATCTCCCCGGTGTGGACTTCGTTACCGTGGAGAAGCTGAACGCTGAGCTGCTTGCCCCTGGGACCAAAGCCGGAAGGCTGACTGTCTGGACTGAGTCTTCCCTGGAAAAGCTGGCCAAAAAGGGCAGCGCGGAGGCAGTACAATGATTATCAAGAGTCCCTATGTCACAGAAAAGGTCACCGGCATGATCGACTCCAATGATACCCTGGAGTTTTTGGTGAATATGAGATCCACCAAGCCGGAGATCAAAAAGGCCCTGGAGGAGCTTTATGATATCGATGTCCTGGCAGTCAGGACCATGATAACCTCTCGGGGAGAAAAGAAGGCCGTCGTGAAGCTGGCCGGAGAGGGAAGCGCGAACGAATTAGCCACAAGGCTGGGACTACTGTAGGTGGGTAAAATATGGGACATCGAATCATATCTCAGAATAGAGGTGCAGGTGGTCCTACGTACAGGGCACCCTCTCACAGGTACAGGGCGGACATCAAGCATATAAAAGTCGATAGCGATGAGACGATAAAAGGCGTGGTCCAGGAAATAATGCGTGACCCCGCGAGATCAGCTCCTGTTGCGCTCATGGCCTTGAGCAACGGCGAGATGAGATACATCCTGGTTCCCGAGGGCATGTACGTGGGCCAGGAAGTTTCATGCGGCATATCGGCTCCCATAGAGCCGGGAAACACTCTGCATCTGGCGGAGATCCCCGAGGGCATACCAATCTGCAACGTCGAATCACAGCCTGGTCACGGCGGCCAGTTCGCCCGAGCTTCAGGGGTGTGCGCCATTCTCGTGGCTCATGATGCAGGTCAAACCGTAGTACAGCTGCCCAGTGGTGAGATGAAGTGGCTCTCTCCGAAATGCATGGCGACCATAGGGGTCGTGGCAGGAGGAGGCCGTCTGGACAAGCCTCTGGTCAAGGCAGGCAAGAGCTTCTTTAAGTTCCAGTCCAAGGCCAAGAAATGGCCCATTGTCAGAGGCGTTGCAATGAACGCCGTAGACCATCCCTTCGGTGGCGGCGGACGCCAACATCCAGGACGGCCAAAGACATGCAGCAGAAATACGCCTCCTGGCCGAAAGGTAGGTTCAATTGCCGCAAGGAAGACCGGTAAGCGCTAGGTGAAAGGTTTTGGCTAAGAAAGCAGGATCCAAGCTTCCAAAGAGAAAGGAAGAATTCTTGTATCGGGGCCGGAAGGTTGCCGACCTCGCCAAGTTGAGTATAGAGGAGCTTGCCGGGCTCTTACCAGCGCGGCAACGCAGATCGATCAAAAGAGGCCTTGTCAAGGAGAACAAGAATCTCATGACAAGCCTGAAGAACAAGGACTCGGTTCGAACCCACATCAGGAATATGATAATTATGCCTGATATGGTGGGCAAGAATCTCGAGATCTACAACGGCAAGAGCTTCGAAAAGGTAGAGGTCATGCCCGAGATGATCGGGCACTTCTTCGGCGAGTTCGCAATGACCCGCGGTCGCGTACAGCACGGTGCCGCAGGCGTGGGCGCTACCAGATCAAGCAAGTATGTGCCGCTGAAGTGAGGTGTGAGATTGGGCAGATTGAATTATTCGCTTACGCCTGCAGGACGCTCTTCAAGGGCCATGGGGATGGAGCTTCACATCTCACCTAAGCACGCCCACGAGATCTGCAGGACGCTAAAAGGCATGAGGGCTAACCTCGCCCGTGCTTATCTGGAAGATGTAATAGCCTTGAAGAGGGCTATTCCCTTCAAGCGCTACAGAAGAAATGTGGCCCACAGGCATGGCGCAGTGGGATGGGATGCCGGCAGATATCCGGAAAAGGCCGCCAAGGCGGTCTTGATCGTCCTGGATAATGCACTTGCTAATGCCGAGTACAAGGGAATGGAGTCCGAGAAGATGAGGATCTTCCATGCTGGCACGAAGAAGGGCAGAACCATCCAGGGATGGATGCCTCGCGCCATGGGAAGAGCCACCCCCAAGAACACAGAGACGGTCTCTGTGGAGATGGTCCTCACCGAGGTGAAGAGCTGATGTCCGTAGAAAAGAAGTTCGTGGCTGAGGGCCTATCCAAAGCTCTCGTCAATGAGTATCTGGCGGAAGAGCTGGAACGTGCAGGATACGGCGGCATGGTCATGAACCGCACACCCATGGGCACTCAGATAACTGTCTATGCGGAAAAGCCGGGCATGGTCATAGGAAAAGGCGGTAAATTGATCAGGAAGATCACCCGCGACCTGGACCGCAAATTCCATCTGGACAATCCCCAGATAGACGTGCAGGATGTGGGCCGCGGCGACTTGAACGGCAGAGTTGTGGCCAATCGTCTCGCGTCCTCTCTGGAGCGCGGCTGGTACTTCCGAAAGGCAGGCCAGTCCATGATGAGAAGAGTGATGGATGCGGGCGCCTTAGGCTGCGAGATTGTGATCAGCGGCAAGTTAACGGGCCCGCGTTCCCGAACCGAGAAATTCATCTCTGGATACATCAAGCACTCCGGCAAGCCAGCTATTGATCTAGTGGATAAAGGCTACTCCGTAGCCGTAAAGAAGCTGGGTGTAATTGGCTGCCAGGTCAGGATCATCCCGCCCGACGTGCGACTTCCCGACGACTTCCGGATTGAAAAACCGCCGGTAGTTGTGCCGGTCGTGGAAACAAAGCCCGCGGCCAAGCCGCCCGTGCCCGTGGAAACGCCTGCTCCCGAGAAGAAGAGCGATCTGGATCAGCTCTTAGAGTCAGAGCCAGTGGCTGTGCCGTCTCCTCTGGATGAGTCATCCGTGAAGGCGAACGAGAGCGTGACAGAGGATGCGTCTCTCCCCGAAGAGATGGCTGATAGTGAGCCTTGTGCCAAGGAAGAGTGATCCGATATGGCGATCTTTAAGATTGATGAGATCAGAAACATGAACGCGGAGGAGATTGCAGAGGAGCTAAGAAAGCTTCAAAGCGAGCTCATCCGAGAGAGAGGCATCGTTACTGCAGGTGGCGCCCCGGAAAAGCCTGGGAGAATCAGAGACATCCGCAGAACGGTCGCCAGGATCAAGACGATCCAAACCGAGCGAAGGGGATCAAGACGATCCAAACGGAGCGAAGTAAGTGAACCTGAATCCTGAAAGCCTGGCAAGACATGAGCTGATCGGCCTTGAGATGCTGGTTGCTTCAAGCAGCAACCCGGGCCAGGTCGGGCTTTCAGGCCAAGTTGTGGATGAGACCAGGAATACATTCCTTTTGGAGACGAAAGCCAAGGTTTTGCGCCTTGCCAAAAAGAATACAAACCTGATCTTCACATTGCCCGATGGACAAAACGTGAGGGTCTACGGTTCAGTCTTGATCTCACAGCCAGAGAACAGAATAAGCAAGAGAATGCAGAGAACGAGGTGGAAGTTATGAGGGATATCGGACTGGACGTTAGCGCGCCGGAAAAGGAGTGCAATGATCCTAAGTGTCCCTTCCATGGTAGCCTGCCTGTACGTGGCCAGGTCTTCAGTTGCACCGTGGTCAGCGACAAGATGGACAGTACCGTGGTAGTCATGCGTAAGTTCGAGAAGAAAGCAACGAAGTACGAACGATTCGAGAAGAGGCAGTCCAAGATCCATGCGCACAACCCCCCTTGCATTGATGCCAAGGCAGGGGATCGTGTCAAGATAGCGGAGTGTAGGCCCCTTTCCAGGACCAAATCCTACGTAGTAGTGGAGGTCTTGAAATGAAAGGACAAAAGGCCAAGATCCCAAGGGCGATCAACACTGGCGCATACCTGGATTGTGTAGACAATACAGGTGCGCGGACGCTACACGTCATCGCAGTCAAGAATTATCGAGGCGTGAAAAATAGACAGCCCTGTGCAGGGATTGGGGACGTAGTGGTAGTATCTGTGAAGAAAGGAAGTCCGGAGATGAGAAAGCAGATCTTTAAAGCTGTCATCATCCGCCAGAGAAAAGAGTTTCGAAGGCCTGACGGCCTCAGGGTAAAATTCGAGGATAATGCCGCCGTTATCGTAGATGATGAGGGCGTTCCCAAGGGCTCTGAGGTTAAGGGACCGGTGGCCCGCGAGGTAGCGGAAAGATTTAGCAAGATCGCTTCCGCGGCATCCATGATTGTGTGATGATTATGATTACAAAACAGCCAAGGAAGCAGCGGAAAGCGAGGTATACCGCACCGCTGCATAGGCGTCAAAAGTACATGCACGCACCCTTGAGCAAAGCTTTGCGTGAGGAGCTGAAGAGGCGCAATGCACAGCTTCGCAAGGGCGACACCGTCAAGGTTATGCGTGGCGATCACGCTGGCACCGAAGGAGAGGTCGAAGATGTGGACCTTAAGAGGTGCACCATCAAAGTAGCAGGCGTGAGCAACTACCGGGCTGACGGAACTGAAGTGCCGAGAACTATCCATCCCTCTAACGTCATGATAATCAAGCTCATTCTTGAAGACGCAGAGAGGGAAAAGATCTTCGCGAGGCGATCAGAATGAGCAGACATCAAAAGAGAGTAACGGTTCCCGTAAGCTGGCCCATCGCAAGAAAGACCCACGCATGGGTTGCCAAGACCAGTCCCGGGCCTCATTCCGCTGGGGATAGCATGCCTCTCGTGATGGTAATCCGGGACATGCTTAAGCTGGTAGATAATGCCCGCGAGGCAAAGAGGGCTCTGTACGAGGGCAAGGTACTGGTAGATGGAAAAATCCAGAAGGATTACAAGCTGCCTGTAGGCATATTCGATGTAATATCCATTCCCTCGAACAACCAGCAATATAGGATGCTCAAAGATGAGAAGGGAATGTTCTATCTCGACCTTATTGAGACGAACGACATGAAAAAGCTGGCCCGAATTGATAATAAAACCATAATCTCGGGCAAAAAGCAGCAGCTTAACCTCTCAGACGGCTCAAATAAGCTGGCAGAAGGCGAGTTTAAGGTTGGCGATTCACTGGTCCTCTCACTGCCCGATAAGAATATTGAGGATCGGATCGGCTTTGAGATTGGCAATCTGGCCATGGTCGTAGGCGGAAAGCATACCGGCCAAACGGGGAAGATCAAAGAGATCATAACCGTGAAGAGCTCCCAGAATAATCGCATCATAATATCGGGCGACAAGGAGTTTGAGACCATCAAGGATTACGTTTACATGATCGGAAAAGAGCAGCCTGTCATCAAGCTGGGGGCAGTTAGATGAATGCTAATCTAATTCCCCGCGTTGACAAGGTTGTCGTACATGTGGGCGTAGGAGAGAGCGGTCAGAGGCTGGTAAACGCCGAAACCATCATGAAGGCCATTACCAAGCAACAGCCCGTTCGTTCCATTGCCAAGAAAACTCTGCCTACCTTCGGCATCAAAAAGAATGAGCCTATCGGTGCAAAGCTTACCTTGCGAGGAAAAGCTGCAGAAGATTTCCTGGTCATAGCCCTGAAGGCTGCCGGAAATACCTTGAAAAAGAGCCAGTTCGACATGCAAGGCAACTTCTCTTTCGGCATTGAGGAGCACACCGACTTTCCAGGCATGCGATACGATCCAGATATCGGCATATTCGGCATGGACGTATCCGTAGCCTTGAAGAGGGCCGGCTATAGGATTGCAATGCGGCGCGTGGCGCAAAAGAAACTTCCCAGCCGGCAGAGGCTGAATAAAGACGATACTATTGAGTTCGTCTCAAAGAAGTTCGGCATTGAGATCTTGGAGGCAGCATGAAGAAAGGAAAGAAGGTCTTCGGAAGAGGTGCAAACCCGTGCAAGCGCTGTGGAAATAAAAACGGCCTGATAAGAAAGTACGGGATATACATTTGCCGGCAGTGCTTCCGAGAGATCGCCCCTGAGATGGGTTTTGAAAAATATTCGTAGGTGGTTGCATTGTTATTGGATCCACTGGCCGATGCCCTGTCCGTAATAAAGAATGCGGAGAGCGTAGGCAAGCCTGAATGTATCATTCATCCCGCCTCCAAGCTCATAGGAAGAGCTCTGAAGGTTATGGCGGATCGAGGATACATAGGCGAGTTCGAATTTGTTGACGACGGAAAGTCGGGAATGTTCCGAGTGAAGCTCCTGGGAAGGATCAACCGATGCGGCGTAATTAAGCCCCGGTTTTCAACCAAGGTGACCGAGATGGAGAAATGGGAGAAGCGCTTCCTCCCCGCCAGGAACTTCGGTGTTCTGATATTGAGCACCAGTAAGGGAGTCATGGCCCATTCTGATGCCAGGAACCAATTCCTGGGCGGTCAGCTCCTGGCTTACGTGTATTAGGTGTGGTCGCAATGGTCAAAGAGATTGCACGACAGGTAGAGATCCCAGAAGGAGTTGCTGTAACCGTAGACGGGAATACCGTTACGGTTAAGGGACCGAAAGGTGAGGTCAGCAGGCAGCTTTCCTATCCTGAGATAGAGATCAAGAAAGAGGAATCTCAACTGATCGTGAATTCCAGGCTCGATAGAAAGCAGCACCGAGCAATGGTGGGGACACTGGCCGCGCACATAAGCAATATGATTGCAGGCGTAAGCCGGGGATTTGAGTACAAGATGAAGGTCGTGTACTCTCACTTTCCCATACAGCTTAAGGCAGCTTCCAACGAGCTCATTATAAACAATTTCCTGGGCGAAAGGAAGTCTCGATCCGCCAAGATCCTACCGGGCGCGAAGGTCGAGATCGGCAAAGATGAAGTAACGATCACAGGCATCGACAAGGAGCAGGTTGGCCAGACCATGGCCAATATTGAGCAGGCTACCAGGGTGCATGGTTTCGATATCAGGATATTCCAGGACGGAATATACCTGGTGGACAAGAGGTGACGAGGATGGCAGAGAGGTTACTGAGAGTAAGAACCCGGCAGAAATCAAAGAAGCCCGAGTTCAACTTTCATGATTCACATAAAAAGAAGCGGCTGGTAACCAGCTGGCGAAAGCCTCGCGGCCTGCACAACAAACTCCGGCAGCAGATTGCAGCAAAAGGCAAGCTGGTCAGAGTTGGCTATGGAAGCCCCAAGGCTGTTAAGGGATTTCATCCCTGCGGCCTTCCTGAGGTGCTGGTTAATAACGTTGCAGAACTGCAAAAGGTGCAGGGCTCTGTGGTACGCATAGCATCGGGTGTTGGCATGAAGAAACGCCTGGAGATGCAGGCAAAGGCGGCAGAGGCTGGCCTTAGGGTGCTCAATCCCAAGGGTGGTGCCTAGAAATGCCGGGCTTAACAACGCAGCGGCGCCTCGCAGCATCGGAGCTTAAAATCGGCGAGAGCCGGGTCTGGATCAATCCCGATCCAGAGGTGGCAAGCGAGCTTTCCGATGCTATTACCCGAGAGGACATTCGCTCCCAGGTAGAGGCCGGAAATATCAAGGCCAAGCCCAAGAAGGGCAACAGCCGGGGCAGAATTAGGGCCAGAGCAATAAAGCGTGCCTATGGTCACTGCAAAGGAGCGGGACATAGAAGAGGTGCCAAAGGCGCCCGATCCCCGAGAAAAGAGCAGTGGATGACCAAGATCCGGGCTCTGCGAAAGAAGCTTCGGGAGCTTCGTGAAGGCGGCCAGATAGATCGCCATGCCTACCGCTTGCTTTATCGCAAATCCAAGGGCGGCGAGTACAGAAGTTTGGCGCACATGAACTCATTCATCAAGGCTAAGGGCCTTGCCAGGAGTGAATAACTTGGCTACAGGACCGAGATATAGAGTCCCCTTCCGAAGAAGAAGAGAGGGTAAGACCAACTATCACGTTAGATATAAGCTAATACTATCGAAGAAACCCCGCGTTGTTGTCAGGAAGAGCAATGCCAACACATTGCTGCAATTGGTGGTTGCGGAGCAGAATGGCGATAAAACGCTCCTGACGGTTAATTCCCGAGAGCTGCAGGACTTCGGATTTACCTTTAGCAAGAGCAATATACCGGCTGCCTATCTTACCGGCCTTCTCTTCGGAAAGAAGATGCTGGCCCTAGGCATTGATGAAGGTATCGCAGATATTGGTCTGCATGCCTCCACTAAAGGCAACAGAATCTATGCTGCCATCAAAGGCATCGTAGACGCTGGTGTGAATGTGCCTCATGGCTCAGAGATCTTCCCCGATGAGAAGAGGATTTCCGGCGAGCACATAAAGAAACACACGGGAGCAGATATCGTGGCCCAATTCGAGCAGGTTCGAGCGAAGATACTGGGGTGAACTTATGGATCGGAAAAAGAAGCGTGATTTTTACCAGGAAGAGTGGGTCCCCAGGACAAGGCTGGGCAAGCTCGTCTTTGAGGGCCAGGTAACTTCCTTTGATGAGGCAATTGCCTCGGGTCTGCCTATCAAGGAGGCTGGCCTGATAGATGTACTGATACCGGGACTTGAGGATGAAGTTCTGGATATCAACATGGTTCAGAGGATGACGGACTCCGGAAGGAGGGTCAAATTCAGAACCACGGTAATTGTAGGAAACAGAGACGGCTACATTGGACTTGGCGAAGGAAAGGATGTCCAGGTGGGCAAAGCCATCAAGAAGGGTATCGATAGTGCCAAGCGAAATATCATGAAGGTTAAGCGAGGCTGCGGTAGCTGGGAATGCGGCTGCGGCCAGGCGCACACAGTGCCTTATCAGGTAGTAGGCGAATCCGGAAGCGTCAGGGTAGTGCTTATCCCGGCGCCCCGCGGGCTTGGAATCGCAGCCGGCGACACATCCAAAAAGGTCATGGACATGGCAGGCATCAAGGATGTGTGGACAAGAACGGCAGGTTCGACCAGGACGACTATCAATTTCGCCAAGGCCACCTACAATGCACTCATAAATACTGTAACTGTGAGGGCTTGAAGATGTTTGCCATAGTGAGATTGAGAGGCGAGCTGAACCTTCGGCCCGGGATCAAGTCCACTTTAGCGATGCTGCACATAAACAGAGTCAATCACTGCATCGTCGTCAAAGAAGATGCGCATTACCGGGGGATGATCCAGAAGGTAAAGGACTATGTGGCCTGGGGCAAGATAGACGATGACACGCTGGCCTTGCTCCTCGAGAAGCGAGGACGACTGAGTGCAAACAGGCGGCTGACAGAGCAGTTCTTGAAAGAGAATACATCCTATAGCTCCTTCAAGGAATTGGCCGGTGCCATCACCTCTGGTAGAGCAAGCCTGAAGGATCTGGAAATCAAGCCCATATTCCGGCTCCATCCGGCCCGCAAGGGTTTAAAGACCATCAAGAAGACCGCGCAACAGGGCGGAGATCTGGGCTTTCGCACGGACTTGGCGGATCTTATCAAGAGGATGAGGTAGAACCATGGTTAGACCAAATACGAAAGAAAAAAGAGGGCACAGAACCTATCACGGCAAGCACAAGAATGCGCGCGGAGGCGGGTCTCGCGGCGGCCGTGGAGATTCAGGGAAGTGCAAACATCACTTCATGCGCTCTATGCTTCTCGGAACTCAGATGGGCAAGCACGGATTCGTCAAGCTGCCTCTCTCCGTGGAGCTCGAGGTGGTCAACGTGGACGTGCTAGACCAGATGGCAGGCCCGGATGGCAAAATTGAGCTTTCCGAGATGAAGGTGCTGGGTCGCGGCAAGGTAACCAGAACGCTTAACGTTAGCGCTGCTGGATTCACTGTGACGGCGAAGAGCAAAATTGAGGCTGCTGGTGGTCAGGCAGTAGTAGTATGAACCAGCAGAGTTTCTTTTATGCGATAGAGCCCTTTGTGCGCCGGCTCCCCTCCGTGGAGCGGCCCACTGGGCACGTCCATTTTAAGAGAAAGCTAAGCTGGACTTTAGCCATACTGCTGCTTTACTTCATCCTGGGAAATATACCCCTATTTGGGCTTTCCACAGCATCCATAGATATTTTCAGTTCTTATCGTGCCTTCTTTGCCGGATCCTTCGGCACGATGATGCTCCTTGGCATCGGTCCAATTGTTACCGCATCCATAGTATTGCAGCTTCTCGTGGGCGCCCAGATCATCAAGCTCAATCTGAGCGAACCCCGCGATCAGGCCATCTATCAGGGCACGCAAAAGGCTCTGGTATTTGTGATGGTCGCAGTTGAGGCCCTGCCGCAGGTGTTGGGAGGCTATCTGCTGCCGGATGCCGGTTTAGCTGGTACTCTCAGCGTTTCCCTGGGCATGATATCGTTATTGATCTTTATTCAGGTCTTCGTAGGCGGATCACTCATCGTCTATATGGATGAGGTCGTCTCAAAATGGGGCGTCGGCTCGGGAGTGGGGCTCTTTATCGTAGCTGGAATAAGCCAGCAACTGGTTACGGGCATCATCAATCCGGCGAGCGGCGATGCTGGGCTTCCTGTAGGCATCATACCCAAATGGATCGATATCATCAGGCTGCAGCTCATCGGATTTGATACCCTCTTCACATCGGAAGGGCTGAGATTCATTCTGATAACAGGAGGAATTCTGGCGCTTATATCTACCATAATGATCATTTTGCTGGTCGTATTGGTGGAGTCTACCAGAATAGAGATACCACTGGCCCACAGCCGTGTGCGGGGCGCGCGGGGACGGTTCCCTGTCAAGCTGGTTTATGCCTCAGTTCTTCCCATGATCCTGGTGCGGGCCATTCAGGCCAACATCGAGATGATTGGAGCATTGCTGGCGGCCAAGATCGGCACGGTAACCTCGGCCACGATAACCGGCCAGGGAGTGACCACGATTTATACCGGCTACTCAAGCATTCTTGGAAATTTTATTTCCGAAGCGACGATCAATTCCGCAACGGGGGCGGCCATGAGCGGCTCTTCGCCTCAGCCGGTATCGGGCCTGATGTACTATCTATCTGCCTTGCGAGGTCCCAGTGACTGGATGCCGGGAATGGTACAGAACACTCCTGGTATGACGGAATTGGGATTCTCGGCTTTGGCTGGCTGGCAGATATTTCTGCATGTGATTGTGGACGCTTCATTCCTGATCATTGGCGGCATTATCTTCGCCATCTTCTGGATTGAGACCACGGGCATGGGCCCCAAGAGCGTTGCTGCCAAGATTCACAACTCGGGCCTACAGGTTCCGGGCTACAGAAGAAACCCGGCCTCCATTGAGAAGCTGATGGAGAGGTATATCCCCAAGGTGACTGTGATTGGCGGCGTGATCATTGGCATTTTAACCTTGATCGCCAGCCTTTTGGGCACACTGGGAGGCGCGGGCGGCACGGGGCTGCTCTTGGCTGTGAGCATAGTCTATCGGCTCTATGAGCAGGTGGCCAGCGAGCAGATTCAGGAGATGTACCCCATGATGCAGAAGTTCTTCGGAGCGTCGGCATGAATAACAAGCTGACCAAGTCCCTCGACAAAGCCGCCATGGCGGTGGGCTTTGTCCTCTTTTTTGGGGTAATGATCAGCGCTGAACTTAGAGAAGGCCTGGGGGCGGCTACTGGCTATTTGCTGGGATGGCTTCCCGACATTCTGCCTTTCCATGTGGTGCTCTTCATTTTGGCGGCAGTCACGGGCCTGTACGCCAGCCTGATTCAGAAGTACACTATGGACTGGGAATTTTTGAGGGAATCGCAGGAGAAGATGAAGAAGCTGCAAAGAAATATGAAAGAAGCGCAGCTATCCGGAGATCAGACTAGGATTCAAGCCATGCAAAACGAGCAGATGAAGGCGGTCTCCGATCAGGGTAAGATGATGCAGATGCAGTTTAAGCCCATGCTCTACATAGGCATCGTCTCCATACCGCTCTTCATGTGGGCTTACAGTTTCATATCCGCTAACCCAAACATGATGATGACCTTTCCCTTCTGGGGCACGCATCCCATCAACTCCACTGTCCTGGGACCGATCCTTTACTGGTTCTACTGGTACTTTATTTGCTCACTGCCTGTATCGCAGATCATTCGTAAAGCTCTGGATATTGGGAGCATGAGCTAGAGATGATAATAACCATAAGCGGTGCGCCGGGAACGGGCACCTCAACTCTTGCTCGCTCTCTCTCCCAAGAGATTAAACTACGCTGGGTAAACTCCGGAGATCTCTTTCGCAAGATCGCTGGCGAGAAGAATATCTCAGTTCGGGATATGAACCGTCTGGCCGAGAAAGGTCCCGAGATCGACTACCTCATTGATGATGCTCAGAAGGCCCTGGCCAAAGAGGGCGGCGGCATCTTTGAGGGCCGGCTCTCCGGGCATTTGCTGACCGCTGATTTGAAGGTTCTTTTAAAGGCTGACTTGCGCACAAGAGCCGAACGGATCGCAAAACGCGAGGCAAAGCTGACTGAGGATGCCATGCAGGAGACACGCTATCGCGAGGAGAGCGAGGGGCGGCGGTATAAGATGTACTACAACATTGATATCAGCGACTTTTCCGTTTATGATCTGGTAGTTGATAGCGGCAAGTTCGATGAGGCAGCCACGCTGGCAATTGTGCTGGCCGCAGTGAGGGGCCGCTCGTGTCTGTGATTCATCGCGCAGAGGGGGCAGAGAAGACTGAGAAAAGATCAGATCGCGGATCACCGCGCTCTCCAGCCAGCTCACCCTATGCGTCGTCTTCTGCTCTGTCCTCATCCACTACTGCATCATCCACATCCTCATCTGTTTCTGCATATCCACAGATTCTTCCTTCTGACAAGGTCAGATCAGTGCTGATAAAGCGAAGCGGAAAGACCAATTCTGCCTATGGCACCTTGCCCGAGAAGCGCAGCCTCAAGATGCACATGTCCTTAGGGGCCATCAATCTGGACAAGACCTCCGGGCCGACCAGCCACGAGGTGGCCGCCTGGGTGAAACGCATTTTAGAAGTAGAGAAGGCGGGGCACAGCGGCACTCTTGATCCCAAGGTGACTGGTATTTTGCCCGTTCTCCTGGGAGACGCGACGAGGATTATGGATACTCTTCTCTTGGCGGGAAAGGAGTACATCTGCCTCATGCGTGTGCATAAGCCCCAGCCCAAGAAGCGCCTCCTCGATGTCTGCGGAGAATTCATGGGCCCTATTTTCCAAAAGCCGCCCTTGAAGAGTTCGGTGGTAAAGGAACTACGCATTCGCACTATTTATTATCTGGATGTCCTGGAGATTGAGGAGCAGCGCGTGCTCATGCGCGTAGGCTGCCAGGCGGGCACCTACATCCGCAAGCTTTGCTTTGATATTGGTCTCGCTTTAGGCACGGGCGCGAACATGGAGGAGTTGCGCCGCACGCGTGCCGGCCCCTTCCGCGAGGATGAGACGCTGGTAACGCTGCATCAACTCATTGATGCCTATGCCGCCTGGAAGGAGACGGGCGATGAGACGGGCCTGCGGCGCGTCATATTGCCCGTGGAGGCGGCCCTGTGGCATCTGCCTAGGCTGGTAATAGCCGACAATGCCGTGGATGCCATCTGTCACGGCGCGCCCCTGGCTCTGCCCGGGCTGCTTCGCCTGGAGACAGATATTAGTAAGGGCGACATTGTTGCCCTCTTTACCCTGAAAGGAGAAGCTGTGGGCATTGGCCGGGCCGATATGAACAGCCGGGAGATGCTCGACGGCAAGACGGGCATTGCCGTTCTGACCGAAAGGGTAATAATGGAGCCGGGCACGTATCCCAAGGCGTGGAAGCTGGCCGAGAGGGACGCTTCCAAGGCAGCGAAAATTGCCGCCAAGCGCTAAAACCAAATGCCGAGGTCGTCTAGCGGTAGGGCGCCAGCCTGGAGTGAGTTCTCCTGGATAGCTGGTGATCCGCAAGGGTCTCGTGAGTTCGAATCTCACCCTCGGCGCTTTTCTTACCTATAACAATTCTAATCGGCGTATTTAATTACCAGTAATATTTTTGGCAGCTATTACATTCCATTAGCTATTAATTCCCTTTTTCTCCGACGCTCCATATTTGGACCGATTTTGGTGACGATCTGTGCGCGTGTACCCCCGCACTCGCGCATGACGTGCTCTCTCCTCATGTAAGCCCACGCGTGCGCAGTTCTGTATGCAGGCATCTCTGCACAAGCGGGCCCAAACTGCCGCCACTGAAAAGATACGAGAAGTGCGGTGGGACGATTATTCCATAACCCGCTTTAAACCGCGAGAAATCGCAAAAACTCTCCTTTCGCCAGCTAAGGGTCAAAAAATTTTTAATACTTTTGCGTGCAAATTTCTGGCATCTGGCTTTCCAGGCAAAGCCATCAAAGATAGCGGAGGCAGGAATATAACTCATGAAGAGAATAAGATGGACCCCTTCAATATCGGGCTTTACGTCATCGAAGCGGGACTTGTCGGGATAGTAGTCTATGCCATGGCGGTATTGCCTGCTCTATTTATGCCAATGATCTGATCTATTGCCAAATATCTCAAAACTCGATTGGATTGATCGGCAGAGCGTTGAGCAATTTCCAGAGCAGGACCCGTCCAGACGTTGCAGCAAAATGCGTCCTGGCATTATTGTTAGCTTTGGCTTTCCGTCCAGGCCTCTCTTAAATCTATTCCCAGTAAAAGTCTGAACTATAGCCGCAAACTTCTCAGTTCTCACAAGTTAAGCTAGCCCCTTTACCCCTGCCTTCGCCAGGCTCTTTGCTTTGGCAGGGTTCGCCAGCGGCTTCATCGCCTGGGAAAAGACGTTCTGCGTGGCCGTTACATTATAAAATGTCCTGATCCGCCCACCCGGATACACAACCGAGAACCGGGCAATTCCTTCCTCTAGTGGCTTGTCCTTGCTGCCGAAAGGCATGGAATCGAATAGATAATAGCCGCTATTGTATTTGCCCGCACCCACTACCTTCAGGGTCGCGCCTTCTATATCCGCCTTAATCAGCCTGACATCGCCGTAACCTCCCAGGAATGATGTCAATTCCGGCTTCAGGTATCTGCATCCCAGAGCCGTGACATAAAAGCGAGTAAAGGTATCCAGGGTGTAGTTCAGCTCAAAAGTGGCATTATCGCCCTCCAGGTGCATAGTCACTTCCTTTATGTCGAGGTACTCGCTGCCGGCGGCTGAACCGGTAGATAAGGCGCTCAGAGTAAGAAATGCAAAAATTGCAGCTAGGCGTCGCATCTTTCACCCAAACATCTTGAGGATTGACGGCAGGAACAAAACCAGTCCCATTATAGCAAGAAATACCAGGAATAAGAGCTGCTGCTTTCTTTGAGCCGATTTGAACTTCGACTCGCATAGCTCGTCGCAGAAGTTCTCGTCCGGACGTACGGCATTGCCGCAGACCATGCAGTGTTTATGCGGCATAATATCTGTCATCCTATCACCATAAACGGTTTTAGAAGAGAGAGTAAATAAGGTTTTGCCTGAGCCACCTTCGCTCTTAAACCGGAAATTTTGTCGCTTTGCCCGGATTGGGTGTCTCAGGATGGAAAGGAACGGGTCACGCTGAGATGATAACAGATTTAATATTTCCGACAATTTATTGTCGCTGTTGCAGGAGGCGTGTTGTTGCATTACTTGAAAGTCGCCAAAGCTATTATCTTTGCTGGTCGCCAGCCACATCCGCATGGAAATGTCCCATTATCATCCTACTAAGATATATAACTTCAAAAATAACATTATTGTTACAATCATACAGTTTGGTATTTTTCGAGACGGTCCTTCTTCCAATGAAGAAAAAATTCGAGGTTTATTTTTCCACTGGAAATAAAGGGGTTGATGATGAAGGATATTTCGCTCCGATTTTGCATTAACTATAAAAGGTTCCTGGCAAATTAGCTTCTCATGCTTAGAATTCCGATGATCATCTTCATGGCCTTGCTCATCTGGCTTATGCCCACCGAAGGAGCAAGAACATATATCGTTGACGACAGCGGCTTTGCTAATTTTAATACCATTCAAGAGGCCGTTGTTGCTGCCAGTAATGGAGATACCATATACATCAAGCCGGGAGAGTACAATGAAGAGGTAATCCTAAACAGGAGCCTGAAGCTCATGCCTCTCACCGGCGAGAACGGGCCTATAATCCTCAAAGGAGATGGCCTGGAGACGGGTATCACAATAACCGCAGAGGGCTGCTCTCTGCAGGGCCTGACTATACAAGACTTTGCAGGTCCGGCGATATATATTCAATCCAGCCGAAACTCCATTCGGGAGAACGTGTTTAAAAATGCCAATCCCGCTATACTGGTGCGCGGCTCGCATGAGAACACCATTACCGCAAATACAATAATGGACAGCCAGGGGGCAGTGGCCCTTTGGGAGAACTCCACAAATAACCAGGTTTCTGAAAACGATATCGTCGGCTGCAATCTGTCCATTGTCGTTCGGGAAACGGCGGAAAATAAAATCCTCCGCAACAAAATATCGGATGCTTACTGGGGTCTCTGGCTTGATCATGCCGAGGATTGCCAGATCGAAGGCAACGATATACAAAGCAAAATGTACGGCGTGTGGGTTTTGAACAGCAGCGACATCTGTGTTTCTCAAAATAATGTCCGCATCAAAGGCTCTACCTCCGGCATATCTCAAGGCATAAATCTTGCGAATGCCAGTGGGACTATATTGCAGGGTAACGAAATCAATGACGCGGCCTTCGGTATGCTCATTTTCAGCAGCAAGAATGACAAACTAATGGATAACGCAATTTTCCGCAGCACAAATGCCGTTTTTATCAAGGACTCCGACTCGGAGGTGCTGAAAAATAACAGCATCATTGGGACGGAATATGGCATAAGGATGGAAAATTCCAGCAGAAATTCCCTGCATCAAAACAAGATAGAAAACGGCACCGTTGGTTTTGACCTGGGCCTAAGCAGCCAGAATAATATTTCCGAAAACCAGCTCTCCGGCATAACGGACACAGCAGTACAGATTACATCTTCTAACGAAAACACTCTCTCTGCCAATCGCATCACGGATAGTTCCAAAGGGATCATCTTATTGGAATCATCCGCCAATCAGCTGATGGCTAATCGCTTCCAGAATGTAGAGTGGAGCCTTTATGCAGAGGCTGAGACCAAGGAGGGCTTTAATAATTCTATCGATGAATCCAATGTCGTGGATGCAGTTCCCATAGTCTATCTCTTTAGCCGTTTTGGCGGGCAGATTCAGGACAGGGATATCGCTCATCTCACTTTAGCATACTGTGAAAATGTCACAGTAAAAAATATAGCCATTACCAACGATGCCGTATTCCTCTTCAATTCAAAGAATAACAGGATCCAGGAGAATAACATCTCTGGGAGCTTTGGCATGCGTCTCGTGCAGTCCAATGAAAATGAGATATCTGGCAATATGCTGCTGGGCAATAAATTTAGCGGCATGTTCCTGTATGCCTCGGATTTGAATCAAATTGCGGGAAATAATGCCTCGCGAAACAACCAGAACGGCATATCGCTCCTATCCTGCAACCAGAACATCATTGCCGACAATGTGGTTAATGGAAATGCAGCCACTGGTATCTGGCTGAACCTCTCCCAAGATAACCAGGTATATAAGAATAACATCAGCAACAATCCTCTCGGCCTGCAGGTAATGCTATCTACAGGGAACAAAATATTCCACAATAACTTTGTGGGCAATCAGGAGCATTCGCAAGATATCGGCGGCAGCAATAGCTGGGACGAGGGCAATGTCACAGGCGGCAACTACTGGAGCGATCATGTGGCCAAAGGCAATCCCAGTCGGGATTGGCCAAGGATGATCAAAGGCGGGAGCATGCTGGACGGCTATCCTTTCCAGGATGAGAGCGGCTGGCTGAGGGCAGCAGCCGCATGAAGCCGCAATACTTAAGATGATGAAGGTAAATGGGAGTAGAATATGGCAAAGAAAAAGAATGAAGGCAGCGGTCTTCAGTCATCTGCAGGTCTCATGAGATACTTCGAAGCGGATGATACTGCAATTAAGCTCAATCCCAAGATGGTGCTTGGTGCTTGTATCGGCTCAGGTGTAGTAGTAATGGGACTGAACATCGCCTTCGGCCTCTGGCCTTAGACGATAATGCTTTTTCATCCTCGGGATTTCCCTGGATTATTTTTCCTTATTTAGTTGTTAAGGCATCAATGAGATGACCATTGCCCGTCCTCGCTTCTCCAAGACGATCTTATTCTCGCGACCTAGCCAGCCCAGTGCGCCATATACAAATTCTCGCCTAAGTCCTGTCGTTTTCACGATATTCTCGATGGTGCTTGGACCATTCTGACTGAGAGCTTCCCAAACGATGCCAGCATCCGTGCCAAACATCGATTCAACCGTTATTTCTGTCATACTCTTATGATATGTTTCTCTAGATAAATAAGATCGCTTTGGATAAGTTGAGT
The DNA here is from genome assembly GCA_023229165.1 of Methanothrix sp. Classification (GTDB taxonomy): domain Archaea; phylum Halobacteriota; class Methanosarcinia; order Methanotrichales; family Methanotrichaceae; genus Methanothrix. The sequence goes on along the minus strand of JALNZQ010000007.1, from coordinate 3,379 downwards.
AAATAAAATATATATGAAAAATGCTGGTTTTGCTCTGCTTATTATCATGCCGGCAGGACTTTGCTTTCGCTGCGCCAATGCCGCTCCAGATGATAATCAACAATGATTCGATTCCGTGCGCGAGATTCCTGCTGGGGGGTGGGTGCATGGACTGAATGCTACCTTCTGCTTGTGCATGTATTGTTGTTATTGTGCCACGATTTGGTCTGACTTTTGTCCGAAAGGCTCTTTCGGGGTGGCCGTGATCATGGTTCGCCATGTGATATTGTCGAAATACAGAGCATCAAACCACATCCAGTAAAAACGATTGGCATTCACAAAGGAGTAGCCGTCGCAGTAATCATCATACCGATCATAAGGGTCTGCCAGAATCAAGACATCATCCCACGGATCGCTTGCGTTGCAATAGTCGTATCCGACAGCTATCGCCCAGTGTCCGCTAAGGTCGATCCATTCCACCAGGGTTGGAATGCCTTGTCGAATGTTGTCGCGCAGCCGTTGCAATGCAGAACTATCGCCTTTGTCCTCAAACTCAAGTTGCACATCAAAGCCATTTTTCTCAAGCCAGGCAACCATCTCATTCGGTTTAGTTCCCGGCTGGGATGAATTCAAATCCCTTGTGCCACATTCTTGGGCTATTTGCATTTCAGTTTTTGCATCATCCTCAATATCAGGCAATCCGTAGAATTTAGCCAGAGAAAGCAATGCTGCTGGGCCACAGGTATAGTCGGTCGTTTGCTGGTAGGCCTTCAAGTTGGGGATAAAATCGACGTTCTGAGTGGCCGAAAGGATCGTTGTGTCTATTCTTGGAAACCAGGCTATTGCGGTATTATTGGGATAAGTGGTTGCGTCCTTTGCCTCATAAGAACCGGCACCAGAGAAAAGGAGAATTAAAACGAGAATAGATAGTGGGGCAAATGTCAAATTCTTCATTTCATTTTTCCCAATGCATTTAGATAATATAAAGGTTGTTTTGGCAAATACTTAATCTTGGAGATACGTCAGATGAATACAAATTCAATTTCAGATCCGAAAACCACTGAAACCCAAAGCCGCATCATCTTGCAGAACATCGCCAGGCGAGTCATGCTAGCGCGAGGACTGCTCCCAGATTTTTCTCCTCAAGCCGTAGCCGAGCTTGCCAGGATTCAGGCCCCGGCAAAGGTGAGCCTTGCTTCGCAGGCTCGTGACTTGAGAGATCTGCTCTGGGCTTCCATTGACAATGACGACTCTGAGGACTTAGACCAGCTCACCTTTGCCGAAGAGCTGCCGCAAGGAAAGACGAAGATTCGCGTCGCTGTGGCGGACGTGGACGCCCTGGTCAAGAAGGATTCCGCCATAGACCAGGATGCTGCGCACAACACAACCTCGATCTACACTGCTGCTCAGATATTTCCCATGCTGCCGGTAAAGCTGTCCACCAACCTCACATCCTTGAATCTTCGCGAGGATCGCCTGGCCCTGGTGGTGGAGATGACAATCGGCCCGGACGGATCGCTCCTGGACTCGGACGTTTACAGGGCAGCCGTACGTAATCATGCCAAGCTGGCCTACAATAGCGTGGGTGGCTGGCTGGAGGGAAAGACGCCCGTGCCCCAGGCGGTGACGGCCGCCCCGGGGCTGGCCGAGAATCTGCTTCTCCAGGATCAGGCCGCCCAGAAGATGAAGAGCTTGCGGCATGCTCAGGGCGCGCTCAGCCTGGAGACCATCGAGGCTAAGTCGGTATTCGAGGGCGACAAGATCAGCGGTCTCTTGGTTGAGGAAAAGAACCGGGCCAAGGAGATCATCGAGGACTTCATGATTGCCGCCAATGGTGTCACCGTGCGCTACCTCTCCTCCCTAAATATCCCCTCTATCCGTCGCGTGGTGCGCATTCCCAGAAGATGGGATCGAATCGTGGAGATCGCCGCCGAGCACGCCTTCAAGCTTCCCAAGAATCCCAATGCCAAAAAGCTGGAGATGTTTCTGACAATGATGAAAGAGGCCGATCCGCTGCGCTTTCCGGATCTCTCTCTCGCCGTGATCAAGCTTCTGGGAAATGGCGAATATGTGGCGGAGCTGCCCGGAGAGGAAGCCACCGGACACTTTGGCCTGGCCGTCAAGGATTACACCCATTCCACTGCCCCCAACCGCCGCTACACCGACCTGATCACACAGCGCCTGCTCAAAGCCGCCATTGAAAAAAGACCAATGCCCTACAGCCTGGACGAGCTGGATTTTCTGGCGGAAAATTGCACGAAAAAAGAGGATGAAGCCAACAAAGTGGAGCGGCAAGTGGGCAAGTCCGCAGCCGCGCTTCTGCTCGAATCAAGAATTGGAGAGAGATTTGATGCCATGGTTACCGGGGCATCTGAAAAAGGCACCTGGGTCCGGCTTTTGGATATTCCTGTGGAAGGGATGCTCAAGAGCGGAAGTAAGGGCCTTGACGTGGGAGATCAGATCTTTGTAGAGCTGGTGTCTGTAGACGTGGAGCAGGGATTTATTGATTTCACGAGGCGGTAGAATCAAAGACGAAATATCAGGTAGAATCAAAAGTATTAATAATGAATGAGTCTGCTAGCTATTGAGGAGATTTAAAATGCCCAGAGCATTGCTAATCGTTGTGCTGTTCCTGTCGGCGATCCTATCGGTAGCTTGCGGTCAGCAGGCGGATACCTATGAAACGAACAACGAGATTGGAGATGCAACCGATCTAAGTTCCAGCCAGACGGTAAGCGCCAGCATATTCCCTGCGCAGGATGGAGACTTCTACAAGATTTACGTTGATAGTCCGGGAATACTGCAGGCCCAGCTATCCAATGTCCCCGCAGAGATGAAAGGCAGGATCGATTTCTACGGCAGGAACTTTAATCTGTTAACCCGGAATGATGCAGAGAATCCCGGCGATAACGTTATCCTGACCGTCGATATTGGCAAAGCCGGATGGTACTATTACGGAATTGGGGACCTCAATGGCGGTTCTTATGAATCTGATTACTATTTTGCGGTTTCCTTTGAGCCGGTAGTGGATGAAGAGCCAAATGGCGAGATTGGAGACGCAACCGAGATTCAATTGGCACAGCCGGTGAATGCATATATCTTTCCGGCCCAGGACGGAGATTTCTATAAGGTATTTCTCAATAGCTCCGGCATTCTGGAAGCATCACTGACGAATGTGCCCCAAGCCATTGCAGGCAGCATGAAGGGCAGGATCGATCTTTATGGCAAGAATATGAACTTGCTAACCAGGATGGATGCAGTGGACCCGGGTGATAGCGTTACCCTGAAAGTGGATATCGGCAATCCCGGCTGGTACTACTTTGGCGTAGGCGATCTCAACGGCGGATCGTATAACTCGACCTATGGATTCCTGGTGAACTTTAGGCCTGTAGTAGATGAA